>CAUZBA010000477.1:0-2871 GCA_963577635.1 Phycisphaerae bacterium | reverse complement strand
TCCCAGTCGAAATGGTCAAGGAGTATCCACAGTGACACCGCATACCCCACGAAGAAAACCGCAGCCTGGATCACGTCCGTCCAGACGACGGCACGGGCACCACCGAGCATCGTGTAGGTCGTGCCAAGGATGATGATGGAAACGAGGCAGATATAAACGTTGACATTGCTCACGGCACTGAACGCCTTTGAAGCGGTGACAAGGCCGTTTCCGACCCAGAACAATATCGAGATGGGAAACAGCGCCGCCGCGAAAACGCGCACCGCCTGGTGGTACCGGCCCTCGAGGTACTCGTAGATCGAATGAAAGCGAAGTCGTTGCCACACCGGGACCCACAACATGGCGGAGAGATACATCACCGGCATTATCAGCACCATCAGGCCGACCCACGCCCGGCTGTCCTTCATGTAGATCCAACCCGCCAGCCCCAGGAACGTGACCGGGCTCAACAGCGTGGCGTGAAGCGAAATCGCCACCGCCCACCACGGCATGTTGCCGCTGGCCAGGAAATATTCGTTAAGAGTTTTCTGTCGTCGCGAGAAGTAGATCCCCAGCAGGACCACGCCCACGAGGTAGACAGCGATGACAAGATAATCCCAGGCCGTAAGTTCAGCCATGTGCGATTGCGGACAGCATATCGGCGATTCGGAGGGAACGTCTACCTGGACTGAAGCGTGCGGGTCAACCTCCGGGGCGGCCGAGCCCGCATTTCTCACCAGTTTCGCCGCCCAGCGGGCGGCTTCGGTCGCTGGCTTCGTCCTCCGTCCGATCCGTCCTCGACGTAGTATTCAACTACGCCTGCGGAGGATCACGTGTGCGTCCTAGCCAGCGACCGAACCAGCCTCGCTGGTGCGCGCACTGTCACCGGCCGAGTATCAAAGGCCCCGCCGCAAGTCTCAACGCCGCTGCTCGTTACACCACCGAGCGGCAAAAATGGTAAGAAATGCGGGCTAGGACCCCGAAGCACATCGTGATTCGCCGGCGGGTGCCCGTTGGGTCAGGGGCTCTTGAGATCGGCGATGTAACAACCCACCGCGCGGGTGGTCCGCGGCTTGAGGGGTGTGCCTGCGACGATCGCCTCGAGCGTCATCTGAAGGTCGAGCTGTGTCGCTGCGACTCGGAGCTTGCCGAAATCAACATTGCGATCGTCGATGCGGCCGCGGTACACCATCGTGCGGCTGGCGTCGTAGACGGCGGCTTCCGGCGTGACCGTGGCGCCAGTCTTGCGAACCAGCACGTGGTTCGTATCGCGCAGGACCAGACCGGGCAGGTCATATTCCCGCCGGTGGTCACGAATCGTGTCGGATGAATCGTCAGGATCGACGTAAACCAGGTAAAACCGCACGCCTCGATCCGCGAACATGGTGTGAAGGTTCTTAATATCCGGCGCGTAGCGGTTCGAAATCGGACAGGTCGAGTGGACGAACAACAGGACGGTCGGGTTGGCACCGGTTTCGACCAGGGGATCGACGACATGGCCGTCAAGGTCGAAGACGGCATCGGGCTTCTCGGTCGCGCCGCATCCGGTGAGCACCGCCGCAGTAATGGTCGGCAGAAGCGCGGTTGCGGCGGAAAGAGAGCAAGAGAGCATGAGAGCAGGAAAGCAGGAAATCGGATTCGGACCCGTTTCCTGCTCTCTTGCTTTCCTGCTTTTCTGCTTTTTCTGACGCATCACTGCGATTCTTCCATGAACGGCGTCTTGTTCCTGAAAAGCTCCAGATGGCGGCGGATTTCTTGAATGGCCTTTTCGTGTCCCGGGTCGGTGATTAATTCGAGCGCGTGCTTCGCGGTGGCGACGGCACGGTCGAAGTCGCCCGCCGCGGCGTAGGCCACCGCCAGGGTGTCCTCGACGGCCGGGTGTCCGTGGCCGGTCAGTTCGGACGCTCTGCTGGCAAGCGTCACCGCGTCGGTGGGACTGCGAACGTTGTCGTCGACGGTGGTGGCGAGCAACCAGGCGGCGCGCGTGAGTGTCATCGGCGAATCGTCCTTCAATTCAAGTGACCGGCGGTAGTGTTGCAGTGCCTCAGCGGCCCGGCCCGCTTTCTGGAGCGTCGCACCGAGTTCGTGGTGCGCGGCGGCGTTGTTCGCATCACGCTTCAGAATGAATCGCAAGTGCTGCTCGGCGCCGTTCAAGTCGTCGGTGGTCCGCAACGCGGCGGCCAGGCGGTAGTGGGCGGCGAGGTTATCCGGGTTCAGCTTCAGGGTCTCACGGTAATGACTGATCGCCTCGGTCATCTGGGCGTTTGAGTGCAGGGTTCTGGCCAGATAGTCGTGCGCCGGCGCGTACTGCGGACGAAACTTCAGCGCAGCCTTGTAGTGCCGGATGGCCTCGTCGAGGCGGCCCATGCGCCGCAACACCGAACCAAGGTTGTGGTGTGCCAGGGCGAATGCCGGGCGGCTGCGAAGGGCTTGCTCATAGTGGTGGATGGCCCGGTCGTAGCGGCGTTCCAGATGGTGATGCCGTCCCACGTTGTAGTGCGCCATCGCATTGTTCGGGTATTTCTCAAGGATGTGAAGCGCCTGGCCCAGTTCCAGAAGTTTCAGGCCTTCCCTGTCGCGCGCTTGGAATTGAACCCAGAGATGTCCCATCTCGTCGAGCGTGCTGTTGCCGGCGACGACGTGCTTTGGAGGGCTGCTGGGGTTGCGCCCATTGTCCGATGAGTTGTCGTACGTGTAACGCATCGAAACGATCGATCCCTTGGGTAGAAAGACCGGGTGGAGAAATCGATAGACATCCTGCCAGTTGAAATCCCAGTCGTCGATGCGGATGAGCCATTTCTTCGTTCCATCCGGCAGGGTGGCGAAGCCCTGCATTGTCTTACCCAGAAAATGCGCGTGCGGATCCACGCCGAGCACCTCCACGTCGACCGG
>CAUZBA010000476.1:0-2877 GCA_963577635.1 Phycisphaerae bacterium | reverse complement strand
GGCCGGCTGTTAACCGGCAGGTTACTGGTTCGAGTCCAGTTCGGGGAGTTCCAAGGGCATCCGAAGGATGCCCTTGTCGATTCTTGTCTGTCACATATCAGGTTTACATTCTTCAGAAAGCCAAAGGCCGCTTCTACGTCGGCCACACCGACGACCTCGACCGTCGCCTCTCTGAGCACGACGACCCCGACAACAGCAAGTCGCAAGACAGAGGTGAATCGTGAACCTCGATTCTCACACAAACTGGTACAGAAAACCCAGGGGGGCACATAGTGACGCAGGCCGGGTTTATCGGCTGCGTCGACGGCGGCAACTCAACAGGAGCAGCATCGGCAGCAGCACACCGCTGGCAGGCTCCGGAACGACGAAGACGTTCTGCGGGATGTTCGTGATCGGCGTGTTGGCCAGGATCACGTCGGACAGGCGAACGGTGTCCAGATCGATGATGGAGGCGATATCGGAATCAAGGATCCCGCTTGTGTACAGACCGAGATCATCGCTCAGGTAGAACAGGCGATCACCGTCTCGAAGCCGTTCGAACTGGTTGCCGATGATCGCGTGCATCAGTTCGCCGGCGCTGGACCCGGCCACATGGTCTTCGGCCAGGGCACCCACCCACGCGTCAATGTTGTCGATGTCATTGTCGTACAGATCCATCAGGTCCTGTTGCAGGTTGGCATCCGACGTAATCTGCGAGAATGAAATCTGCTTGGGCAAGCTGTAGGCGATGCGCAGTAGGTTGTAATCAGGCAGGCCATGATCACGTCCTCGCTGCACGTTCAACGAGGCGAGGTCGAGTCCCCCCGATCCCGGCTGGCCGAAGAGAAAATTGCGCACGTCATCGACCAGCAGATTGTCAATCTTCTGCGCCCTTTGCGTCACGGCGCCCTTCAGCAGCAGCTCCACATGATTCGGATCGCCGCTGAGGACACTCGGATTGAAGAAGACGTTCCGCAAGTCCAGGCTTCCTGACGATGTGCCGTCGTCATTGATCAACTGTAGCTGTGGCGACAGCGTGCTGTGGCCGAATCGGTACGTGGCGTGGGCAAACGCCTGCGTAATGGCCGGCGTCAATCCGCTGCTGTAGTTGTAGCCGTCAGCGCTGGGTGCCGAAGCTCCCAGGAGCGCCGGCAGGAACTCCTCGTACGTGATGATCTGAACTTCGGCCCCCACGATTCTGCGGGCCAACTGGTACTTCTGCTCTTCGAGCAGGCCGTCGGCCCTGGATGGTGTTCAGGCCACCTGTTCACGCCCATGTCGCGATCTGAGTGCCGAGGAGGTATGTCTTGTTGGGTGCTCCTGTCTCGAACGGGTGAGAGGCGATCCTGGAGCCACACAAGAAAACCAGTTTTAATATCAGATTCGATGTCGGCGCCGACCAGTTGCAGGCAGTAGATTACGATGTCTTGCATGGCGCTCGACGGCGTACCAGAACTCCATCACCTTCCAGGGTTCTATGAGCCCTTCAACGCAATCAGTCATCTGCTGGCCACGGTCGTCTTTCTGGTGCTGGGCTGGAAGCTCGTCCGGCGTGGACGCGGGAGCTGGACGAGAGTGATGTTCCTCGCGGTGTACTCATTGGCTTGCGTGTTTCTGCTTTCGATGAGCACTGTTTTTCACATGATGGTGCGTGGCGGAACGGCGAGTCGAGTGATGGAGCGACTCGACCATGGTGCGATCTTCGTATTGATCGCAGGGACCTTCACGGGGGTCCACGGCATCGTCTTCCATGGCTGGTTTCGATGGGTGCCGCTCATCATTGTCTGGTGTGTGGTGGCTGCATGCATCACATTAAAGACGGTGTTTTTCGAGAGCCTTCCGGAATGGGTGGGCCTTTCTTTCTATCTGGGCCTTAGTTGGGCCGTCGCCATGACGGCGATTCCGCTCTTCCGTCGACATGGCTTCGGGCTCCTTGCTCCGTTGTTCTACGGTGGCGCCGCCTATTCGATTGGAGGAGTCATGGAGTACAACGGTTGGCTCGTGGTGATCCCCGGTGTTCTTCACGCCCACGAGATCTGGCACATTGCGGTCTTGGCAGGTGCGTTGTTGCACTGGTGGTTTATCTGGAACCTGGCCGGCGACGCTTCTTCAGGAGACAACCTCTATTTCACCTCGCCGAACACCTGAAGAATGGCAACAAAGGTACGTCCAGGGCGACCTTCCCTGGGACACCGGTCACGTATCGCCCGAGCTGACCGCCGTTGTTAAGGACCTATCGTTGTCGACCGGTGACCGCGTCCTGGACGTCGGTTGCGGTACGGGGACGGACTCGATCTGGCTGGCCCAGCAGGGCTACGAGGTCGTCGGCGTCGACATCGCCCCGCGGTCGATCGAGCTTGCCCGGGTAAGGGCGCAGAACTTCGGGGTTTCGAACATCAGGTTTGTCGTCGGCGACATCCTGAAGGAGCTGCCCTTCGATCCCGGCAACTGTGTATTCGCGTACGACCGGGGATGCCTCCATGCCGTCGGCAATGATGAACGGCGAGCCTTCGCCGAACGGGTATTCGAAGCGCTGCGGCCCGAAGGTTACTGGCTGACGCTGTGCGGCAACGCGGACGAGAAGCGGCCAGAAGGTACCCATGGGCCGCCTCAGCTCACGGCTCGGGACATCGTGGATGCCGTCGAAAACCGGTTCGAGATTCAGTTCTTGCGGCAGTCGCGGGTCCGGGACGCCGGGGAGGTGCCACATCTGTCGTGGGAGTGCTTGGTGCGGACGCGGGCGTGAGTGGACTAAGCGAGAGTTGTCCACATCAGTTGATCGGTGCGTCGAGGTGCTATTGACCCTCTCAGGATTTCTGTACCAGTTTGTGTGAGAGAATCGGGGTTGATTGGGCCGGCAGATCCAGAGGGAGGGGCGCAGCCCCGACCGGCGGATCT
>CAUZBA010000475.1:0-2887 GCA_963577635.1 Phycisphaerae bacterium | reverse complement strand
ATGGACATCGGTGCCCGCCGGGCAACGAAACCCGTGAGAAATGCGGGATCTAGAGCGGGTTAAGTTTGAATGTAGCGTTTTGAGCGTCGGCGAAGCAAGCCTGACGCGGAGAGCGAAGCAGGCGATACCCCTGAGTATCGTCGATGCAGCACGACAAAGCCAGGTGCAGCTGCAGGCAGCTCAGGACACTACATATAAACTTAATCTGCTCTGGAGACTCCAATCAGCATGGCCGCACCCAGCCAATCCGGGCGTCTGCGTAAGGAGTTGTCGCTTTTCAGCGTCTATACGATCGCGACCGGTGCGACTCTCAGTTCGGGGTTCTTTCTCTTGCCAGGCCTCGCCGCGGTCAGCGCCGGACCGGCGGTCGTCCTGAGTTATCTGCTAGCCGTCGTTCCGATTCTGCCCGGCATTCTCAGCAAGATCGAGCTGGCGACCGCCATGCCCCGGGCCGGCGGCGAATACTACTTCCTCGATCGCAGCCTGGGACCGCTGGTCGGCACAATCGCCGGACTCGGAACCTGGTGTGGCCTGGTTCTCAAGACTGCGTTCGCCCTGATCGGTATCGCGGCCTATCTGGGTGTGTTTTTCCCAGATCTGAAGATAACGCCCTGGGTCATCGCGTCGGCCATCCTCTTCGGTCTGGTCAACCTGCTGGGTTCACGTCGATCAGGAAGTCTTCAGACCGTCCTGGTCATGGGTCTCCTGCTCCTGCTCGGCTGGTTTATTGCGACAGGCGTCTTCGAAGTTAAGACCGAATACACCCAGGGGTTTCTCGACCGCGGCTGGTATCAGATTCTTTCGGCGTCGGGCCTGGTTTGCGTCAGCTTTATGGGCCTGACGAATGTTGCCAGTATTGCGGAGGAGGTCAAGGACCCTGAACGCAATCTGACCCTGGGAATCTTTCTGGCACTGGGCACGTCCGTTCTGGTCTACGGCCTGGGGACCTATGTGATCGTCGGAGTTGTTCCGCCGCAGATTCTCTACCCGGCCGATGCGCCGAGTCTCACGCCGGTGGCCGACGCGGCCCGGGTGATGGCCGGGCCCGTGGGCGCGGGGGTCATGACCGTTGCGGCGGTGCTCGCCTGCCTGTCAGTCGGCAATGCGGGCATTCTCAGCGCCTCGCGCTATCCGCTGGCCATGAGTCGCGACCACCTGCTGCCCGCGTGGTTTCGCCGACTGAATGGGCACAACGCACCCCGCAACGGCATCATCGTGACCGTCGCGATGATCCTGGTCTTTGTCACCGTTCTGGATGCAGCAGCCATTGCCAAGCTGGCCAGTGCCTTTCTTCTGCTGCTCTTCGCTTTCAATTGCCTGGCGGTCTTGGTCATGCGTGAGAGCAGGATCGAATCTTACGACCCAGGTTTTCGCAGCCCCGGGTATCCGTGGGTACAGATCGTCGGCATCATCGCCCCCCTCGCCCTGATTGCCGTGATGGGGTGGTTGCCCGTGGCCTTTACCGCCGGGATCATCGCCGTCGGAACTGCCTGGTACCTGAGCTACGCGAGCAAGCGCGTCGTACGCACCGGCGCGATCTATCACCTGTTCGCCCGCCTGGGCCAGCACCGGTTCGAGGGCCTCGACCGCGAACTCCGCGGCATCCTGAAGGAAAAAGGGATTCGCCACGAAGACCCGTACGACCACGTTGTCGCCACGGCCCGGGCCTTCGACGCGCCGGGACAGGTGACCTTCGAGCAGGTTGTCCATCAGGCCGCCGAAATGCTCGCGGCCGACCTTCCGCTCAACTCACAACAGATCGAATCCAAACTCATGGAAGGAACGCGCGTCGGTGCCACGCCCACGGCCCGCGGCGTAGCCCTACCGCACCTGCGCCTCGCGGGCATTCGTCATCCCCTCATGGTGATCGCCCGGACCCCCGAGGGCGTGCGGGTCGAGGTAGCAGCCGATCTGGCCCCCCACGGTTCCGACCAGCCTATCTACGCCGTCTTCTTTTTGATCAGCCCGGAGCACGACGCTGCCCAGCACCTGCGACTTCTGGCTCACGTGGCCCAGCGTGTCGAGGACGAGGACTTCATGGCCAATTGGTTGGCGGCGAAAAACGAACAGAAGCTCAAAGAGATCCTTGTGCGCGAAGAGCACTTCCTCTCCCTGACCCTGAATGAGGGCTCGGCCACGGCCGATCTGATCGGCCGCACGTTACGCGATCTGTCCTTTCCCGATGGCAGCCTCATCGCCCTGATCAACCGTTCCAACGACGTCGTCGTTCCCGACGGCCACACGATCCTTCACGAGCAGGACACCATCACGATCGTCGGCCTGCCGAAGAGCATTCGCGAATTGCGAGAGAGGTATGAGCAGGACGAAACGACGAAACCACGAAGCGACGGAGCAACGTAGAGATTCCCCAGTAAGTCTCAGGTTGCTGGTTCTGAAGGTCGCAAGGCGGTACATTCAGCCACGATTGCACGTGACTTGAGACTCTCACGACTCGCGGCTTGCGATTCCAGCCACCCATGTCGCCGGCGCAACATCCCTTCAAAACGCCTCAAAGAAGCGGGCACTGGTTCCGTCGGAGTTGATCGCCACATGGATCGGCCGGCTGCAGCGAGGGCAGTGGCCGTCGTAGGCCGAATCCTCGGCATTCCTGTAGATGCGGCTGTACGCCGAACAACATCGCCATCGGATCGCCAGCCAGGGTCTGCCGCCAGGCTTTCGCCCCGTTGGATTCCCTCCAGGCCCAACCCGAACCTGGCCGTTGACCTCCACGATATAGTCCGGGCCCACCATGCACCGAACTGCATCGGCAAGACAGGCGGCCGCCCTTCAGCAGTTCCTGCGCCGTGTCCACCTTGTCCCACCAACAGCGCCAGCCCCAAGAGCACCCATGCCGCCGCCCGTGCCCCGGTAGTCGTGAAGATGCTCA
>CAUZBA010000474.1:0-2887 GCA_963577635.1 Phycisphaerae bacterium | reverse complement strand
CGGTTCGTGCATGTCGATCGCGTCGAACGTATCCAATCCCGCCCCTGCCAGGTGCTGGTCCTCCAACACCTCGACCAACGCGGTTTCGTCCACGATCGCACCGCGAGATGTGTTGATCAACACGCTGCCCCGCTTCATCTTCAATAATGTCGCCTTATCGAACATCTTTCTCGACTGGTCATTCAGTGGTAGGTGGAGCGAAACGATGTCGGACTCCGCCAACAGTTGATCCAGCGATACCAGGCTTACGTTCAGCGCCTGGGCGTCCGTGTCCACAGACGGCGGGCGGCGACGGCTGGCCAGTACCTGGATGCCGAACCCGGCGGCCCGGCGGGCCATTGCCTTGGCCGAGCGCCCGAAACCGACCAGGCCCAGCGTACGTCCAGGAAGCCTGTGCAGCCTTTTGCTCTGCAGTTGCGCGTCCAGGTACCGCCCGGCGAGCATGAGGTCGTGCATCTGCCTCAAGTTGCGCGCCACAGCCAGCAGCAGAGCGAATGCGTGATCCGCTTGTTCCTCCACACAGAAATCGGGCACGTTCGCCACGACGATCCCGCGGGCGGTCGCCGTCGCCACGTCAATCTTGTCCGTACCAGCACCGATACGACAAATCACCCGGCAGCGATGCATGGCCTCGACCACCTCGGTCGGCAGCGACTCCGATACGACCATGACGGCATCAGCTTCTTTCACGTTTTCAATCAGGTCGTCACGCGAACTGACCTCCACCGGCTCCGGGATAATGTCATGCTCGTCATACTTTTCCTGCTCGAACTGCGTGATCGGGAAAAGGTCGGTGTTCAGGCGGACAACGTTGTAATTCGAAAAGTTGCTCATGCTAAATCGGACGTGATATGTTGAAAATGGCTGGTTTGCTCACGACCTGGCCAACCCATCCTACGGAAGATGCGCAGCTCGAACCACCGTAGGATCTCACGCGTTCAACCTCGCCTCCATCGATCATTCGGTCGGATCGCCGAATCGATCCCGAAAGACACTCGGGATGTCTCTGGATCCATGGGTCACGAGCAGAATTCAACTCCCTGCACTCGCTCAAACCACCTCTGGAATCGCGTAATCCTTCCGCATCTCGTTGCGCAGCAGCCGATTGGCGTCTGCCGCACCGGGCCCCATGAATTGCTCGCTCTTCGGGTCGAACTCAAGCGCGGGACCGAGCGTCAGCGGGAACTGAGCGAGTTCGACCTGGTTGGCATCCAGTTGGTTGACGACCGCGGAAAGCGTCCGCGCCGCTTCTTCGTTGTCGGCCATACTCTGCCGGACCTCGTCCACCGTCGCCTGGCTGCCGACCCGGTATCAGCACCAGCGCCGCGTCAAGCAGCTCACAACCGCTGAGATGAAGATAGTACACAAGGCCCAGCGAGATGCGGCTGCCGAGAAAAAAGCAGACGATCTGATTCGCGAGAAATCCCGAGAAGTGCGTCGGGCCTTCATGGATGAAAACGGCCTGCAGGAAGGCCGCGAGGTGTGACCGCGACTATGCGGCGCGGCAGTTGATCTTTGACAATATGGAATATCGTCCCCGCTGGGTGTACCGAGCCCGGTGGGGTAGAGCGGCCGGACGTGGAGGGTCTGTTTCTAATTCGGTAAATCGGACAGAATTGCCCGACGGTCACTGGATAAATTCGTCGCTGGTATGATACGGGTTTATGCCAGAGATGTGTTGTGTCCCCGAAGATCCCGCCCCGAAGATCTGTCCACGCCCTCCGCTCGCCAACGGCTGCGGCCTAGCCCCGCTGGTTGTGAAGGCGCTCCACGACCTTGCGCCGATCCGCGAGCATTTGCTCGTTCTGCCTGACGCGCGTGGCGCGGCACTCGATGGCAAGCTGTCGGCGCGACCGATCGGTCCGGTTCGGCCCGCTGTGATGAACCGTGTTGGTCGCGTGCAGGCAAATGTCGCCCGGTTCGAGGCAGATCTCGGCGTCGGGGTACCGGGTCTTGTCCGGAGGCTCGATCAGCACTTGGCTGAATCCGAGCACTTGGGAGGGCTGGTGCGGAAGAATCCCCAGCCGGTGCGACCCCTTCTGGCATACCAGGGGGCCGTTGGCCGACGTGGACGAATCGAGGGCGATGGTGATGCGCATCGCGTCCGGGGGCTCGAAGCACTGATAGAAATTGTCCTGGTGGTGCGGGGTTTGCGAACCGGAATGCGCCACCTTCCCGAAAAACATCACGGATTTCAGCTCCATGACTGGATCGTCATACACGGCGCGGGCAAGATCGAGCAATCGCGGGTGCTCCCGCAGGGTGCTGAACGTCTCGGAGTGTTGCTCCAGTCGGAACATGCTCTTGATCGCCTGAGCATCGGTGTCTTCGTAGTACACGTCTCCCTTCGGCAGGGTCGGCGCGACATGTTGAACAATGTCGGCCAAACCGGATTCGATCGACGCCAGCTCCTGCGTGCTGAAGAAGCCGCGCACGACAACGAAGCCATCTTCATGAAACCGGATCTTGATCTCGTTGAACTGCATGAAGCCGTATATACCGCTTCGTGGCGGGCCGTTCAAGGGTCTGGTGCTTTCGTTCCCTCGTCGCCCGGTTGGTCGGCTCTTGCAGCGGCGGTGGGAGCGAGCGCGCAGTCGATCCTGGTCATTCGGGCACTGCGCCTGCGGCGCGTCTTTCGGGTCTTCAAGCAGGCCGGAATCTGGTCGAGGCCGGCGCATCGCAGCGAGCGACCGGTTCCTGATGCACCCCGAAACATGTCAAGAAACAGGGACCGGATTGGTCCCCGCCAGGTAGCCCGAGGCCGAGCTACCCACGGCATCTAAATGGAAATCACGCCCGAAACAAATCCACGTTCCTCAGGGTCAAGTGTCGCGACGCCACACGAGGAGCACCGATTCACCCCGCCTCTTCTGCGCAGGCGGAAAAG
>CAUZBA010000473.1:0-2893 GCA_963577635.1 Phycisphaerae bacterium | reverse complement strand
CCGACTCGCCCGTTGCAGTCATGCTAACGCCTCCATTCGGAAGGCGGAGGCACCCGTCACCTTCTCGTTGATATAGACGGTCTGGCCGTCGATGATCGTGGCGGCCACAGCACCGCGCAAAGTCCACCCCTCAAACGGGGTATTTCTTCCCTTCGACCGAAAATCACGCGCCGCCACCTCAGTCGTTACGTCCGGGGCTAGCACGGTGATGTGGGCGGGCGCCCCGACCGCCAGGCTGCCCCCCTGGATACCAAGGATCCGCGCGGGGTTAGACGCTAGAAGCTCGACGACGCGTGACAGAGAGAGAAGCCCCGTGTGCACGAGACGATCGAGCGTAAGCGGCACCGCCGTTTCAAGCCCGATGATTCCGAACGGCGCTCTATCGAACTCTACCGCCTTCTCGTCGGCGTGGTGGGGCGCGTGATCGGTCGCGATAACGTCGATGCTGCCGTCAACTAGACCTTCGATCATCGCTTCACGATCCGCCGTCGCGCGCAGAGGCGGATTCATCTTGGTGTTGGTGTCGTAGTCGAGTTGTTCGTCGGTCATCGTGAAATGATGCGGGGTCACCTCGCACGTGACGCGGACCCCTCGCGTCTTCCCCGAGCGCACGCTGCGGAGGGCGCCGCGGACACTCATATGGGCGATATGCACCGCTCCGCCCGTCAGTTCACTCAGGCTGACATCCCGCTCGACCATGATTTCTTCCGCGGCGCTTGGAATCCCCCGCAACCCGAGCACCAACGCGCGATGGCCTTCGTGTGCCACGCCATCCCCTTTGAGCGACAGATCCTCGCAATGGTTGATCACCGGAATCTTGAACATCGACGCGTACTCGAGCGCTCGGCGCATCATCAGGGCCTCGGCCACCGGATGCCCGTCGTCCGAGATCGCCACGCATCCGGCGGCTTTGAGCTCGCCGATTTCCGTCAGCTGCTCGCCCTTGGATCCGACCGAAACGGCACCAATGGGATAGACCCGCGCCAAACCAGCCGCGGCGGCTTTTCGTAGAATTTCCTCGGTAATCCCGGCATGGTCGTTCACCGGATTGGTGTTCGGCATGCAGGCGAGCCCGACGAACCCTCCTGCAACACCAGCCGCCACCCCGGTAGCGATCGTCTCCTTATGTTCCTGGCCCGGATCGCGCAGGTGAACGTGCATGTCGATCAGCCCCGGACATAGAACGAGACCAGCCGGGATTGTGACGATTCGTGCATCGTCGGCCGACAGATCGCGGTCCACTTTGATGACAACACCGTCGGCGACCAAAACATCGAAGTTGCCATCGCGCCGGCACGCTGGGTCGACGAGCCGACCCCCTTTAAACAAAATGCGGGCCATCAGCCGGATTCCTCCTTGAGACCAGCAAGAAGGTATAGCACCGCCATGCGGATCGCGACACCGTTCGAGACCTGCTCAAGAATGACCGAATGGGGTCCATCCGCAACCTCGGAGGCGATCTCGACGCCCCGATTCATCGGGCCAGGATGCATGACGATCACATCCGGTTTCGCCCGATGGAGGCGCACGGCCGTCATTCCGAACATCCTGAAGTACTCCCGAAGCGAGGGCACGAAATGGCCGCGCATCCGTTCTTGCTGGATTCGCAAAAGCATCACCACATCCGCGTCCTCCACTGCCGCGTCGACCGACGTCGTCGTCGAGACGCCGAGTTGTTCGATGCCTGGCGGCATGAGCGTGGGCGGCCCGCACACCCACACGGTCGCCCCGAGCGCCCTGAGCAGCAGCACGTTAGACCGCAACACCCGGCTATGCAATAGGTCGCCAACGATCGCCACCTTGAGGCCATCGATTCTAGCCTTGTGCTCCTGTATGGTCAGTGCATCGAGCAGGGCTTGGGTTGGATGCTCGTGCATGCCATCGCCTGCGTTGATGATCCGCGAATCGCACAGCCGCGCGAGCAGATGGCAGGCACCCGACGAAGGGTGGCGTATGACGACCATGTCTGGCGTCATCGCCTCCAAGGCACGGGCGGTATCGACGAGAGTCTCGCCCTTGACGATGCTGGAGGTCGACCCTGAGATATTGAGCGTATCGGCACTGAGACGCTTTTCGGCGATCTCGAACGACATCCGCGTGCGCGTGCTCGGCTCGAAGAAAAGATTGACCACGGTCTTGCCGCGAAGCGTCGGCACCTTCTTGATTGGCCTAGTCCCGATTTCCTTCATCGCCGCAGCCGTATCAAGAATCAGCCCGATCTCATCCCTGGTTAAGTCAGCAATGCTCAACAAATTCCGGGACCGCAGGCGCGCCGGCACTTCCACGCGGTCTACCTCCATGAGGCGATCAGGACTCCGCTGCACAGTCACGGTCCTTCCCCACTCGCCTGGCCTCGGTCCGCGTCCCCAATGGTGTCTTCGATCACGACCTCGTCTACCCCGTCGATCTCAGTGAGCCGCACCTGCACACTCTGACGGGAGGAGGTCGGGAAATTCTTGCCGACATAGTCAGCCTTAATCGGCAGCTCGCGATGCCCGCGGTCGACCAAGACGACGAGTTGAATGGCACGGGGCCGCCCGAAGTCGATGAGTGCATCCAGCGCCGCGCGGACCGTCCGACCGGTGTACAGGACGTCGTCAACTAACAAGATCCGATGGTCGTCGATGGAAAACGGGACTTCGGTCCGGCGTAAAACCGGCTGGGGGCCTACCGGGTGACGCATGAGATCGTCGCGATACAGCGTAATATCGAGCGCGCCGATTGGCACGTTACGGCCCCCAATCTCGCGCAGGTTCAGCGCGAGGCGCTTCGCAATCGGCACGCCCCGTGTCCGGACACCGATCAAGGCCAGGCCGTCGATGCCACGGTTGCGTTCGACGATCTCGTGAGCAATGCGCATGAGGGCCCGCGAGATCCGATCGGCTTCCATTAC
>CAUZBA010000472.1:0-2906 GCA_963577635.1 Phycisphaerae bacterium | reverse complement strand
GGTGCTCAAGGGGACAAGATCAACGCCCTAAGCGCTGCGATCGGCTTCAACCTCCGCAAGCTGCTCAAAGGCATCTTGCTGCGCTTGTATTGGCTGCAGCTCAGACGCACGATCACGTCAACCTGGTCCACTGCCGTCGGCCACGCTGCCTGACCGAGTTCCGACCACCCCATGGTTAACGAGAAATGAGCATGCTATAGACAAGCCTGGGGTACTTTTTCAGGGATGACTAATTACACCCTCGTGCCATGCTTGAACTTCATCAGGTGACGAAGTCTTACGGCGGCACCGTCGCGCTGCACCCCATCGACTGGAGCGTGCCGGAAGGCAGGACGAGCGTGCTCGTCGGCCCCAGCGGCTGCGGAAAATCCACGCTTCTGCGCCTGATCAACGGCCTGACCGAACCGGATGATGGTTCGGTCCGATTCGACGGTGAGCCACTGCGCCCGCAATCGGTTGCCGCGCTTCGCCGGAGGATGGGTTACGTCATTCAGGACGGTGGGCTGTTTCCTCACCTGACCGCGCGCGGCAACGTGACGCTGATGGCGCGCCACCTGGGATGGGGCCGTCATAAAATCGAGCAGCGCATCGATAACCTCGCGGGCATTACCAGGTTTCCCGAAGATGGATTGGATCGGTACCCCGCGCAGCTCTCGGGCGGCCAGCAGCAGCGCGTCAGCCTGATGCGCGCCCTGATGCTGGATCCGACACTCCTGCTGCTTGACGAACCGCTCGGGGCGCTCGACCCGATGATCCGCTTCGACCTTCAGAACGATCTTCGCGACATATTCAGAAGCCTGGGCAAGACGGTCATCATGGTGACGCACGACGTTACCGAGGCCGTCTATTTCGCCGACAGGATCCTGCTGATGCGCGAGGGCCGTGTCGTCCAGGACGGAACGGCCAATGAGTTGATCCGCTCGCCGGCCGATGAGTTCGTCACGCGATTCATCAATGCCCAACGCCGCGAACTCGACGAAGCCATTGGTGGGACGGACTCATGACGTTCCGCATGTTCATTCTGTCTGCACTGTGGGCCGTGGTCGCCGGGCCGTTGGCGGCCGATCAGGCACCCGTCGAAATCACGGTCGGCTCCAAGAAGTTCACCGAATCAGTCATCCTGGGCGAGTTGATCGTCCGCCTCGCTGACGACGCCGGGGCCAGCGCCACGCATCTGAAAGAACTCGGCGGCACGAGCATTGTCTTCAATGCTCTATTGGCGGGGGACGTCGACATCTATCCGGAATACACCGGCACGATCATCAGGCAGACCCTGTCGAGCGAACAGATCG
Source organism: Phycisphaerae bacterium (assembly GCA_963577635.1). GTDB lineage: Bacteria > Planctomycetota > Phycisphaerae > Phycisphaerales > Phycisphaeraceae > CAUZBA01. The sequence continues at coordinate 1,614 of CAUZBA010000472.1, read as the reverse complement.
ACACGATCGATCAGGCCCGGGCATCGCTCGCCGACAAGGGTGTCCTGATGAGCGCCCCGATGGGGTTCAACAACACGTACGCACTGGGCATGAAGAAACCCGTGGCTCGGAAGCTGAACATCGAACGCATCTCAGACCTGGTCGACCACGCCGATCTGGCGATTGGTTTCACCAGCGAGTTCATGGATCGCGCCGATGGCTGGCCCGGCCTCAAACGCCACTACGGGCTGCTTCATGAGAACGTCGTCGGCATGGACCACGATGTGGCGTATCGGGGACTCGAAAGCGGCTCGATCCACGTGACCGACCTCTATTCAACGGATGCCGACATTCGCTACTACGACCTGGCGATCCTGACTGACGATCGCCGGTATTTCCCGGAATATCACTGCGTCCTGCTCTATCGTGCGGATCTGATCGACCGGGCGCCGCGGGTCATCGAGGCCCTACGTCGCCTGGAAGGTCGTATCGACGATGAGTCAATGGTGACGATGAACGCCCGGGTCAAAGTTGACCAGTTTTCGGAAACGCGAGTCGCCGCCGACTTCCTGCAAGAAACGTTTTCGGTCGACTCGACCGTAACGGAGCAGAGCCGGTGGGGCCGTATCGCTCGATTCACGTTTCAGCATCTGTTCCTCGTTGGCATCTCGCTCGGCGCGGCAATCGTCATCGCCCTGCCCCTGGGAATCGTCGCTCAGCGAAGACCGGGCCCAGGCCAGGTGATCCTTGGTGTTGTCGGCGCCATTCAGACCGTACCGGCCCTCGCGCTGCTCGTTCTGATGATTCCGATACTGGGCGTGGCCGCCCCGCCGGCCATCGCCGCCCTTTTTCTCTACAGCCTGCTGCCGATCGTGCGCAACACGCACGCGGGGCTGAACAATATTTCGCGGTCGTTGATCGAATCCGCCGAGGCCCTCGGCCTCGAACGGGCAGCGCGCCTGCGCCTTGTCGAGTTGCCCCTGGCGATGCGCACGATCCTTGCGGGGATCAAAACTTCCGCCGTCCTGAACGTGGGCTTCGCGACGCTCGGCGCCCTGATCGGGGCGGGCGGCTACGGCCAGCCTATCATGACGGGCATTCGACTCGATAGAACGGATCTGCTGCTCGAAGGTGCCCTGCCCGCTGTCGTCCTCGCCTTTGCGATTCAGGGGCTGTTCGAAATTCTCGAACGCCTGGTCGTGCCAAAAGGTTTGCGCCTCGCGCCTACCGGATAGTAAAGCGCGGCGCTACTCCGGCAGCAAGCCGACCATGCGGTCGATCCACTCCTGATCGATGCGGCCGTTTCTCAGATCTTCGGCCAGCGCTCCCACCACGCGCAGCCGGATCTGCTCGCGCGGAAGCTGCGTCTGCGAATCGATGAAACCGGCCGCCTCCAAATAGTCACGCAGCTTCTGCGTGCTCTTACCGGGCCAACGGGCCGGCCGATCCGGTCCATCCAGCGCCGATAGCAGATTTCCCGCGTCGCCACCGAACCGCTCGGCCAATTCGGTAACCCGATCAATGAACCGGTCGGTCACACAGCCCGATTCGAGGAGAACCGCACGATCCACCGGTTTTCCGCGCCCGATCCGCCACGCGTTGCAGGCCGCTTCGACTCCGCGGGCCGCAACCTCG
>CAUZBA010000471.1:0-2912 GCA_963577635.1 Phycisphaerae bacterium | reverse complement strand
ATTTCATCCCGAGCACGTGAACCCGAGCCATTATTCTCCAGCCAAAACCCGTACTGCGGGGCGTTAACCCCTGTATCGGGGTAGTAGGCAGACCGCAAGGCGCTCACCAACTGATCCATCACATAGTCCGCATGACTGATGCGGTCGCTCAGGGCCACTCCGCGCTGCCATGCCCGGGTTACAGACGCAAAGGTCATGTACGAGATCGTGAGCGCGATCACCATCAACGACATCGCGATCAGCAACTCGAGGAGCGTAAACCCACGTCTACCACACCTCGCACACGCACGCGGCTGCCGCGTGGATCGAGTAAGCGGCGAGCCGCGCGTCGGGAGCATTCTCCTCCAACGAGATCTGCGCACGTGTTCCCGAAGCCCTGTCACTTGCGTTAGCATCATTTCCAGCGTCCTGCTCATCACGACTCACTACCTACTACTCACGGTCTACTGCTGGCCAAACTCGCGGCCCGGATAATTCGTCGTAAAGAAGTAGCGCACGACCTCCAGCCGACGGCTCTTCGAACCCGGCGCCTTGACGACGGAACGAACGACGAAGAGATCGTCCTCGCCCGGCATTTCTTCCACAGAGCGTGAGTACCGAAATCCCTCTTCGTAGCGTTCTCCGTACACCTCGATGTCCGACACCTTGATGTGCGAGATCATCGGGTGGTCTAGTTCACCGCGGTCCAGCGTGCGGCGCGCGACCTCGTAGTCGCGCGAGATCCCGATCACCGCAAGGCATCGTGAGGCTGCCATGAGCAGCCCGAAGAGACCCACGCTCAGAATCGCGAGCGCCAGCACGACCTCGATTAATGTAAAGCCACGTTTCATCAGTACGTCCTGTCATCGGCGGTGAACACGGTCCCAACCGCGTCCACGCGTATCATCAGGCGCTTGTCGTCCTGGTCGGCCAACACCACTTCGAAGGGCGTGTTGCGCCCGTTATGCCGGTACACCACCGAATCGCCGCCGCCAGATGCGCCGCGCGCGGAAAAGGAAACGATCCGCACACGGTCCAGGGGCCGGGTCACGCTGCCGCCGGCCGTCGTCATGGGGATCTCGAGACGGCTCGACTGGAGCGCGCCGGCCGCGGGCGCGGCAACAACGTCATTCCGCCCGACCGAGAAGTCGCCGGCATCCCCTTCGGGCAGGCCACTCGACCCGCCCGCGGAAACGCGGACCTGGCTCGCCCCCATGTCGAACGACAGGGTGTAGTTGTCTCCGTTCAGGATCGCCATGGTGCGTGCGTAGCGGGCGAGTTGGACGACCGAACGCCCGGCGGTGCGCAAGCGGTTGCCACGCATTGACTTCACGAGGTAGGGCGTGCTCGTCGCCGCCAGGATTGCGATAATCGCAACCACAAGCAGGATCTCGATCAGCGTAAACGCCGAACGCCTGCTCCGCTGTGATTGTGGAACCCGGTTCATATTAACCAATCATCGAATAACCGGACCGCGGGCCTCCGCTAATTCGTAATATCGTCTCCGGATCCCATCTGGCCATCCGGGCCCGCCGAGCGCAACTTGTAGGCGTCGCCCTCGAGCGCGTACTGCAGATCGACACCCCACGCATCTTGCGGAAAGCGGCCAGCCGTTAGATAGGGGCCGTTCCAATTGTTCTCCCCCGAGGCAGTCAACAGGTTCTGTATCGAACTCGGGTAACGCCCGATGTCCACTTCGTACGTATCGAGCGCGAGCGAGACATTGCGGATCGACTGGCGCGTGCCCTGCACCTGGGCTTGTTTCACGCGCCCCGATAATTTCGGCGCGGCTACTCCGATTAGAATCCCGATGATCACGACGACCAGCAGGACTTCAATCAATGTAAATCCCGCGTGACGCACCACGCCCGCACCGTGCCGTGTCTTGTTTCGTTGCATGACTCATTCTCCTTTCGAGGTTTTCGTTCAGACGTTCAGACCACTGGTCATGTCAAATACGGCGAGCAGCATGCTGATCGCCACGAAGCCCACCACCACTGCGATTGCGAAAATCAAAATCGGCTCGATCGCCGTCATCATGATCTTCACACGCCGATCCAGCTCGTTCTCGTAGCGTCGCGCGATGTGGCCCAGGGCCCCGGGCATGTCGCCGGTCTGCTCCCCGACGGTCAACATGTCGGTAAGCAGTGGGGGAAAAACATTACCGGCGGCGAGCGGGCCGGAGATGGAGGTGCCGTCCGTCACGCGTTCACGCGCGTTACGGATCTCGTCGGCGATGACCGAGTTATTCATGGTCTGTTCCACGATCTTCAACGCCTGCAGCACGTGCACACCGTTCCCCATCAGCGTCTGGAGTGTACGCGCAAATTGTGAATATGCGGCCGAGGTGATGATCCCCTTGATCAACGGCAGTCGCAATTGCGTGCGGTCCCACCACCTGCGGCCGCCCGGTGTCTTCAAGCCCCGGCTCGCCGCGATGACGCCCACCACGGTCACCGCAATAAAAATCCACCAGTAGTCGATGATGGCGTTACTGATTCCGATCAGCATGCGCGTGGGCAGCGGCAACGTGCTCCCCAGATCCTTGAATATCTTCGAGAAACGCGGTATGACGAACATCATCGTGAAGACGATTGTGATAACCCCTGCCACGAGTATGAAGGAGGGGTACACCAGCGCCATGACCACCTTCTCCTTGGTGTCCTGCACGCGCTCGAGGTGTTCCGCAAGGCGCTCCAGGATCTCGGCGAGTGCGCCGCTGGCCTCACCGGCGCGGATCAGGTTGACATAGAGACGGCTAAAGATGCGCGGATGTTTCGCCATCGCATCGGAGAGGCTCGTGCCGCGATTAATTTCCTCGTGCAGGCTTCGGATCATGTCGTCGGCCTCCGTATCGCTGCGCCGCGCCGCCATCGTACCCAGGGCCCTGCTCAGCTTCATCCCGGCGGCGAGCAAATCGCTCAACTCGGTCG
>CAUZBA010000470.1:0-2918 GCA_963577635.1 Phycisphaerae bacterium | reverse complement strand
GAATCAGCTGGCAGCCGCCGAGAGAAAGGAAAGCGCACAGCTCGCGAATCAACGGGCGGAGATGAAGGGCCGGCAGCGTCGGATCATCTACAACAACGACGGCTACGAGATGTTCCTCGACGGTGCCAACACGCCCGACGGCTTTCTCGCTTTGCGGATGAAGGCAGCCCTCGACACGCAGGTCGATTCGATTTTCTTCTGCACCGGCGCGGCGACGATGTTTACCCACCAAGCAAAGGTTGGCGAAACCTACGGCAAATACGCTGAGGGGTGGACCCTCACGAAGAACATCGAGGCTCTCGACGAGAAATACCAAACGGACGCGCTAGCGCTCACCGTTGATTTCTGCCACGAGAACGACCTCGAAGTCTTCTTCACCCACCGGATCAACGATATCCACGACTGCTTCAAAGACATGGAACTCTCCACCTGGAAGCGGGAGCACCCAGAGTATCTGCTGGGAAAGACGGGAGACTGGGAGAAATACGACGAATCCGACCCACGGAGGCGGTGGGCGGCGCTCGACTTCGAGATTCTGGAGGTGCGAGATTACCTTATTTCGATCATCGACGACGTTTTGGCGCGGTATGACGTCGATGGGATCGAAATTGACTACCTCCGCAATCCGCTGTTCTTCCGCCCGAATCGGGCGGGCAAGCCGGTAACGAGCGAACAGGTAGAGATTCTCACGGGTTTTCAAAGGCGCGTTCGGGACATGGCGTACAAGCACGGGAACCGGCGAGGCAGGCCGATCCTAGTAGCGACGCGGCTACCGGTGACGAAGCGCATGTGCCGGCACGTTGGGATCGACATCCAGAAGTGGCTGGAAGAGGATTATCTCGACGTGCTCACGACGGCCGTCGGCTGCCACCCCTTCACGAATCCCACCCGGGAGCTGGTCGAGCTCGGCCACGCGCACGGCGTTCCGGTCTATCCGGTGATCGCCAATTCAACGACCCGAGTGGTGGACCAACGGACGATCGAGCACTGGCGCGGGATGGCGGCGACCTTCTGGCACGCGGGCGCTGACGGGGTGTATCTCTTTAACACATTCCCGAAGGAGATCCAACACCCGCACTTCACGGAGTTGGGCGACCCGAAAAAGCTCGCGCAGATGAACAAGATCTTCGCGATCGACAAAATACGCATTGTAGATGGCGGAATTGCCCATGCGATCATGCAATCCCAGATCCTCCCAGTAAAGCTGGACCCTGCGGGCAAGTTGCGCCAGGTCACATTGCCAGTTGCTGACGACGTTGCCGGCGCGGCCCAGGAGGGGCGGCTCAAGCAGTTGACGCTTCGCGTTCAATTTGAAGGAAGGGCCCCCAAGGATAAAGTCGAGGTGCGTCTCAACGGTGATGTCCTCAAATCGACAAACCAAGACGCGAAATCGGGATGGGTGACCTACTCCGCCGATCCGTCGCAGTACCGCCACGGGGACAACTCGCTCGCGCTGCGCATGAGCGATTCCCGCGAAAAGGCACAGCCCGTCGTCGTGGCAGCCGTCGAGCTGCGCGTTGACTATAATGATGACCTATCAAATTCGAAATAGTATGGAACACATGATTCGATTGAAACTGCGAATGATCTGGTGCCTGTTGCTCGTTTCTGCGCCCGTGTTTGCCCAGCAAGAAGGTGAACCGGAAGGTGGCGGTGCCGACGAAGGGGAGGTTCGTTTTCTGCTTCCGCCGACCGACCAGGCACAGCCCGCTTGGACCGACCAGGAAAAGCAGCGCGGCTACGTTGTGTACACCACCAACTACTGCGACGCCATGTGGCCCAGGCAGGTCCCGACGCGAGCGCAGATCGTCGGCGAGGTCGCCTGCCGCCTGGCGCGCGACGAGTACGAGCCGATTCAGATTGGCGTGTTCGGCGTGGCCAGCGAGCAGCCGCTCAGGCAGGTCAAGGTTTCCGTCGACATCGATCTGCCCGCCGAGATTCGCTTCCTAAAGTACCGCGGGCGCACCCCGAATTCGAAGCTCTTGAAGCATCTGGGCGCACCGCCCGCGCCGCACCATCTGCGCCTCGGCGACACGCATGAAAACATCGAACCCGGTCACACCGGCGCGTTCTGGATTACGTTTCATGCCGGAGCGGATGCCAAACCTGGTGCACATACCGGCTCGATCACCGTCACCGCTGACGGCAAACGCGAGGTCACGCTCAAAGTCACCGTGAATGTCCTGCCGCTGCGATTGCCAAAATCGGACATCGCGTTCGGCATGTACCATTACCGCGTTGCGTCTATCATGGAAAACGAAGACTACGCCGCCAAGATCCAGCGTGACCAGGCCGCGCACGGCATGAACAGCTCAACGCTGCTGGTGCAGGATCCGATTCGATATGAAGACGGTCGACTCATCTTTCCTGCCAGGTTTGAATCCCGCCAGCACGACCGCATCGATCGCGGCATGGATTCCCCGGAAGTGCCGACGATGCTGATGGACTATCAGTTGATCAACTGGCACTCCGGCCACATCAACGACACGCTCACCGATCAGCAAAAGCAGGAAATCGCCCGCCAGTACATCGCCTACTCGCGCGCCCAGAACTTCCCCGAGTTCCTCGCTTACGTGCAGGATGAGCCGAGCCTCAGTCAACCCGCCAGCTACTTCTCCTGGGCCGCTGGCTGGAAGAAGACGCCCCTGCGGACGGTGGCAGCGATGAGCGGCGAAGCCGCCGCCGGCTTCGGCCACCTCCACGATGTCTGGGTCGTATGCACCGGTCAGATCACACCCGAAACCGTCCGCGAAGCGTGGCGACAGAACGCCGAGGTCTGGACCTATACCTTCTTCATGGGCGACTACAACGTCCACTCCAACCGCTACATGGCGGGACTCTACACGTGGGCGCTCGGCCTGCGCGGCAACTTCCAGTGGGCTTACTACCATAGCGATCACTTTGTCGTTCTCGAAACC
>CAUZBA010000469.1:0-2930 GCA_963577635.1 Phycisphaerae bacterium | reverse complement strand
TGGACGAAGGGTTGCAACTCGACTTGTTGGATCAGCGGCCGGAGCCCAGCTTAATCGCGATTGGTGACTTCTCCTGTCCCCCCTTCGTCGCTACGTCGCTTTCCCCAACTACTTCTGCTGACTCGGCGACGAAAGAACGCCTTTGGCGGCGGCCGATTCCTCCTCGGACATGGTCGCACGCACGTTCTGGGCTCGGAACATGAGCATTCCCATCAGCTCGTCGTGAACCGTGGCGCACGGAAATACGACGTGATTATTTTCGCCGGCGACCTCCTGCATCTCGCACACCTTCAGGTATCCGCGGGTGAGGGCCGCGGCGCGCTTGGCGCCCTTCTCGGCGCCGTCCGGCGACTCCATCCGGTAGACCCCGTTGCCGAGGCTGGCGGCCGTCAGATCCGCATCGGCTTTCTTGTCGAACGCGGTCAGAGGCTTTGCAGCCAGGGGCGCGCCGGTTTCGAGTTTGCACAGGTCGAGAAAGGCGCGCTTCAATGCGCGCTCATGGACCGTTCCGCACGAAAATCGAAGCCAGCCGGGCTTCTGCGATGAATCTTCCAGGCCGATCATCACCATCAGGGCCTGCCGCAGAAATGACACGCGCTGCGGGGTATCTGGATCTTCGCTGTATGTGTGGACAAGAAAATGCGATTCGCCGCCCACCTCACGGCCATAGAGCCCCAGCGAGATGTTGTGGCAGTGCACGTCCATCGAATGCAATTCGAGGCGCCGCCCGAGGTCGAGTGTCTTGCCCATGGCTTGAGGTCCTCTGAATGTTATGCCGGGCTCAATCCGGCAGCGTACCGCTGGGGATGACTTCGACCGAATCGCGCCGCGTGGCCACATCCGGCGTGGTCACGGCTCCGCGATCGTACGCATCGGCGTGCCAGCACGCGACCCAGTGTCCCGGGGCCACTTCCAGGAGTTGTGGATCGTCCGCAGCACACTTCGGGTCGTCGCGCACTTCCGCGCATCGCGGATGAAACGGGCATCCGGTAGGAAAGTGCGCCGGATCCGGTACGTTGCCGGGAATGGTCGTGAGACGACGTTCGGTCTGCCCCAGGCGCGGCATCGATTCGAACAGGCCCCGCGTGTACGGGTGCCTTGGGCGTTCGAACACGTCGTAGACCGAGCCGTACTCGACGATGCGGCCTGCGTACATCACGGCAACCACATCGGCGTTCTCGGCGACGACGCCGAGGTCGTGCGTGATGAGCATGATCGCCATACCGCGATGATTCTGGAGTTCGCGAAGCAGTTCGAGAATCTGCGCCTGGATGGTCACGTCCAGAGCCGTAGTCGGCTCATCGGCCAGCAGCAGCTTGGGCTGGCAGGCCAGGGCCATGGCGATCATCACGCGCTGGCGCATGCCGCCGGAAAGCCGGTGCGGGTATTCCTTCAGCCGCGACGCGGCATCGGAGATGCCCACATCGGCCAGGGCATCCTGCGCGATGGCGACCGCCTGGCGGCGCGTGACCCGCTGGTGCAGGAGGATGGCTTCGAGGATCTGCTCACCGACCGTGTAGACCGGGTTGAGGCTAGTCATCGGCTCCTGAAAGATCATGGCGATTCGATTGCCGCGAATCTCGCGCATGTCGGATTCGCTGCGTCGCATCAGGTCTGTGGGCTCGGAGCCGTCGGCGGCCCACCAGATCTTCCCCGATTCGTACCGACCCGGCGGCGTGGGCACGAGCCGCAGTATCGACAGCGCCGTCACCGACTTGCCGCAGCCCGACTCGCCGACCACCGCCAGCGTCTGACGCGGGTAGATCGAGAGGTTGACACCCGTGACCGCGCGCACGCGCCCGGACTCGCTGGCGAACGAGATTGCCAGATCTTCGATGCGCAATAGCGCGGCCGGGTCATTCATGAATCACGCTCTTCACCTCTGTATAGAGCGGTTTAACTCTACCTGTAGAGTCAAAACGCTCTAATCGGTCACCACGTCACCGACGCCCTTCAATCGAGGATCGAGCGCGTCGCGTACGGCGTCTCCGAACACGTTCGCCGGCAACACCAGGCCGAACATGAGAACGAACGCCGCGAGAAGATTCCACCAGATAACCGGCTCCCGGGACAGTTCGAATCGTCCCTGGTTGATCATCGTACCCCAACTGTACGTTCCCGCCCCGACCCCGACGTTCAGGTAACTGAGCACTGCTTCGGCCAGAACCAGACCGCTGAACATGAGCACGGTGCGGATCACGACCAGGTGCATGACATTGGGGAGAATATGTCGCCATTGGATTATCCAACCGCCCGCCCCAACCGCTCGCGCGGCGACGACGTAATCCATCTCGCGCAGCTTCAGCACCTCACCGCGGATCACACGGCAGAAGCCGGTCCACGTCGTGATCCCCATGACGATACAGAGCTGAAACAGGCCCCGACCGAAGGTCAGGACGAATGCGATGATCAGCAGGATGCTCGGAATCGACGCGAGTGTCGAATACACGTAGGTAATCGCGTCGTCGACCCGTCTGCCGTAGTACCCCGCCTGCATCCCGAAGAAGATGGCGAATGGAATCGCGATGAGCGTCGTCATGCCGCCGATGACCAGTGCGGTGCGCACACCCTTGAGCGCCTTGTACATCACGTCCGTGCCGACCTGGTCGGTGCCCAGCAGATGGAGACGCGGATGTTGCAGGGCCGGCCGCACGCGATCGACGCGTCCGCCTGCGGTCTCGACCGTGCTCTTCGTGAAGGCTCGGTCAGCCAGGGGACTCGAATAAGTCCGTTCGCCGGAACCGGAAAAGTCGAACATGGCACGGTCGATACGATCGAGTAGCGATCGGCCGTGCTGCTCGAGAACGGGCACTGACTGGTTCGTCAACAGGGGCTGGCCGTCGGAGCCCACGACCGAATCGCGCCAGGCAACGCTGTCGAGCACGCCCACCAGCAGGTAGAAGAACAAAACGACGGCGCTCACCACGGCC
>CAUZBA010000468.1:0-2940 GCA_963577635.1 Phycisphaerae bacterium | reverse complement strand
TCAGCGGCATCGGCGAAGCGACGGTGAACGCCTTTGCCCGTACGGTCGAAACCGCGATCCGTGAGCTGGAATCTCTGATCATCGGCAAGGATCCTTTCCAGCCGCGGCGCATCGCGGAGGGCATGCGCCGCGATGTCTACACCGATGGTGGACAGGTGCAGGGTTGTGCCATCGCCGCGATCGAGACCGCGTGCTTCGACATCATGGGCAAGGCGCTGGGCACCCCCTTGTACAACCTGATCGGGGGCAAGTATCGCGACCGCATCCGGACGTACGCGAACGGCTGGTATCGTGGCGAGCGCACGCCCGAAAACTTCGCGGCCTGTGCGAGAGAAGTGGTCGGGCTGGGTTACACGGCGCTCAAGTTCGATCCGTTCGGGGATGCGTACCGCGTGATCTCGCGCCGCGAGGAAGACCTGTCGATCGATCTGGTGGCCGCGGTGCGGGACGCCGTGGGGCCCAATGTGGAATTGCTCATAGAAGGTCACTCGCGTTTTACCGTGGCGACGGCAATCACGATTGCGTATCGCCTGCAGCCTTTTCACATCGGATGGTTCGAGGAGCCCGTTCCGCACCATCGGATCGATTCCGTGGTCGAGGTATCCCGCAACGCTCCCGTACCGGTGGCCACGGGCGAGAGCTTCCATTCGACGGCACAATTCGCCGAGCTGATCAAGCACGACACGGTTCACATTCTGCAACCGGAGCCGATGAGCCTCGGCGGCATTCAGGCAATTGCCGACGTCGCCTCGATGGCGGAGGCGAACAACTGCATGATCTCACCGCATTGCGCCCAGGGGCCGGTCGGCAGCTACATCAGCATGCATATCGGCGCCGCGTATCGAAATTTCTACCTCAAGGAACATTTCGACGATTTCGAAGTGGACTGGGTCGGGGAGCTTCTCATCGGTGACATGACCCATAAGGACGGGCACCTGGAGATCTCCGACGCGCCGGGGTTGGGCGCCGAATTGAACCACGACGTGGTCAAAGCGCACGCCTCAACCGAAAATCGGTTCATCGCCCTCTTCAAACCGGGCTGGGAGATGCGGGATCAGTACCAGGATTGAGGGAGACCCCGTGAGGGCGAGGTTTCGGCGAATCGCGCAGAATGTTCGGCTGTCGAAAGTTATGAATTCTGGTCGCAGAAGGCCAGAACGCCGTGTGACTTTGTGATGTAGTGAGTTAACCCGACTCTTCCCCTTCGTCGCTTCGTCGCTCCGTCGCTCCGTCGCTATCCCGTATCACCTTCCCCAGTTTAACCCACGTTCCCTGTTCTGCCACCTTCCCATCCGCCGGGCGGCGGCGCAACTCCTTGACCAATCTTGCCATTGACTTGTGCATCGGCGCCGTAAACGTCATGTCACACCGCGAAGCCGGGTGCTTCAGTGTCAGAAGTGTCGCGTGCAGCGCCGGCGTGGCGAGAATTAGATCCGTCCTGCCGGCGGCTGCGGTTTCGACTTTCAGTCCTTCCTCACGCGTGCGTGCGTAGGTGACCAGGCGGCGGGCGCCCGGAGGCGTCGGCGGCGCGTCCAGTTCGGCCGCCCCGATGGGCTCGCCGCCATAGACGATGTCACCCGCGATCGGGTGGCCGAGGTACGACAGGTGCACGCGGATCTGATGGGTTCGCCCGGTTTTCAGTTCCAGCTCTACCAGGCAATAACCCTGATAGCGCTCGCGCACGCGGAAGAGCGTCACCGAATTTCGAGCCGAGCTGTCGTGGCGGACGGCGTACGCTTCGCGAATGGTGGGGTGCTTGCCGATCGGCTCATCGATGACACCGCCGGGTTCGTCCATCTGACCGTGCACAACCGCGAGATAGACCTTGAGGGCGGTCTTCTGCTCAAACTGGCGGGCCAGGTGCCAGTGGGCCCCGTCGCGCTTGGCGACGACCATGGCACCGGTGGTGTTCTTGTCCAGGCGGTGCACGATCCCCGGCCGGCAATCCGCCGCCCCGACCGACGACAGCCTATCGGACTGATCAACGTGGTCTGCCGCGTCGACTTGCGACTTGTGACTTTCGACTTTCGACTCTTTCTTAAAGTGATACGCCAAGGCATTGAGCAAGGTGCCTGACAAGTGACTCCGCGCTGGATGCACCACCAATCCCGCCTGCTTGTTGATGACGATGAAATGCTCATCCTCGAACAGGACATTGACGTCGATGGCCTGCGGCTGCAGGTAGTGGATCGGCGGCGGCGGAAGAACCACGTCCAGGATGTCGCTGCGGTGCACGGTGGTACTGGCCTTGGCCACGCGGTTGTTGATCGTCACGCCGCCCGATTCGATCAGCTTCTGGACCTGGTGACGGCTGACATGCTTCAACCGGTTGCGCAGGTAGCTGTCCAGGCGCATTCGAGGGTCGCGCCTCACGACAAAGCGCCGGCGATGTGGGCCGTCATCCGCATCATTGTCTTCCGGCGGGTCGGGCGGCGGGTCGGAAGGTGGCGTTGTCCGGTCGCGACGCGCCATTCACTTATCACTATCGGCGTCGTCATCGGTCGGCAACGGCGTCGCATCATCCGGTGCCGTCGTCGTCGGCGGCGGCGTAGTCGGTAGCGCGTCGATTGGTAACGTCCCTGCGCCATCGGCCACGGACGGATCGACGGTCGAGAGGTCCAGGTCGGGCTTGGGGGTCGCGGGTTCGGGGCCGAACACGACGGGGCTTAGATAATTCGCCAGAAGTTCCAGACGTTGCTGAGCCCGATGGCCCCAGGCCTCGTATCCGGGGGCTTCTGAACTCTGTTTCACGTGGTTGTAGATCTTGTCCGCCTCTTCATATTCGCCGCGATTCTCCTTCACGGCCGCCTTGAACATCATGGCGTTGAGCCGCACGATCTTCGGCGTTGCGGGATTATCGATCACGCGTGCGAGCATCGTCTCGGCATGGTCCAGGTCGGCGGCGCGATCGGCGCCTGTCCTATCGGAAGTTCTGCCGGG
>CAUZBA010000467.1:0-2940 GCA_963577635.1 Phycisphaerae bacterium | reverse complement strand
GGCCGGCGCCGAGGCGCCGGCCGCCGCGACCGACTCGACCGATGCGCCGCCTCTGGTCGCTCAGAAGCATTACCTGGCGGCACGGATGGCATGGCGGCGCGAACTGCGCTTCCAGGCAATCAGCGAACTGAAACGCGCCCATATCCTGGCTCGCCAGTCTCCCCAGATCCTACGATTCCTCGGTCAGATCTACGACGAGCGGGGCAGCGCGGACCAGAGCTACGACTGCTTCGAAAAAGCCGCGCGCCTGGCACCGAACGATCCGTACACGATTTTCATGCTTTGCCGACACCTGGCGCGGCAGGGTCGACAAAGCGAAGCGATCGTTGGGCTGGCGCACCTGGCCGACATCGCTCGAGGCGAATCGCGCCTCGGATTCCTGCCATTGGTGAGTGCCAACCTTGCTGACGCGCTATGGAGCGAAGGCTACGATCTGGCCGCGACGGAGCAGTGGCGTGTGTCGCTCGAACAGCAGTTTCGATTCGAGCGTCTCGCCGGATCGCTGCGCGACGAGGCGATCGACCAGCATCGCGAAAAGGGATTGACCTGGCGGCAGATCGGGGACGCCTGTCACCGTCTCGGGCGGCCACTGCAGGCCCTGGAAGCTTACAGCCGCGCTGCGCCCTATTTCGCGAACGGTCGCGGTGCCTTGATTCGGCGCCTGACGTTCACGTTTCTTCGCCTCGGTCGCCCCCAGCTGGCCCGGCAGGCGGTCGTCGATCTGCTTGCGGCCGGTCGCATCGAAGCCCGGGACCTTGCCTTGGTGAATTACCTTGTGCGCAGCGGGGTGGACAATGACATCCTCGTACCGCCGTTGCGCCGGATCGCCGTCGAACGGGACCGGCCCACGGTCCTGGTCCTTGCCGTGGCCCGACTGCTCGAACCCGAGGAGCGGGTCGCGTGGCTGCGGGACCATCTCGCCGTACGACCCGCGGATCGCCAGGTCTATGAGCAGCTCATCTCGCTGCACTTTTCAGATGAATGGGACCCGGGCGCCGAGGTCGAAGCCCTGCAGACCGCGGCCGCGGTCATTGAAGCGTTTCCCAAGGCAACCGAGGCGTACATCTCCACCCTGATCCGGCTTGCCGATTCGCCGCAGTCCCTGCTCGAGGCCATCGAATCGCTTGATCCTGACCAGCGCCGGCTACCGATGACGCATTACCTGCGCGGACGGGTGCTCAGCGAGGCCGGTCTCGTCGACGAGGCCGTGGCCGCATACCGCGAGGCGATCCGGACCGATGCTTCATCGGTGGAGTCGCGACTGGCGCTGGCGGAATTGCTTATCGATCACGGTCGGTTCGAGGAAGCCGCCCAGGTGTTGGACCCTGTTTCGCAGGTTGCCGACGATCGAGTGATCGCCCTGCGTCTGAACGTGCTCGGCGAGACGGGACACACCGAAGAGGCGCTGCGCCTGGTCAACGACGCACTCGCGGCCAGCCCGAACAGCGAACCCCTGGTCCTGCGCAAGGCGCAGCTGGAGCGCGAATCCGGCAACGTGCAGGCGGCGGAGTTCGCCCTGAATGATCTGTTGCACGCCAACCCGACGTCGCAGCGTGTTTACGAGGCGCTGATCGACCTGTACCTGGAGGAGCAGCCGACGGACTGGCGCGGCCGGCACAAGAAGCTGTGTCGCCGGGCAAGTCAACACCTACCTCACGCACGGGTCACGCGACGAGAAACGGCACGGATGATGCTGCTCGATCGAAAGAGCGACCGCGAGGCGATCGAAACGATTCTCCGGGACCTGCTGAAGGAGAACCCGGGCGACCATCGGTCTGTAGGTCTGCTCATGCAGTTGCTAATAACCACCGAGCGTGCCGACGAGGCGGAGGCCCTTCTGGATAAACAACTTCTCGGCAACCAGCCACCACGTGAAGCCCGTATGCTCGCCGAGCAATTCTTCGTCAATCTGGCGTTCCGGTACCTGCGCCAGGGACAACTCGACGCGGTGATTGAGATGGTCGACCGCGCCGTGCAGAAGCCGATCCGCGATCCGCGCCTGCTCCTTGAAATACAGCGTCAGGCCCTGATGGATTCGGACAGGGCCGACCAGATCGAGCCCAAACTGCGCGCTGCGATCGAGCGATTTCCCGATCTGGAGGCGTCCCTTCTGCTGCCGTGGGCCATGACGTTGGAGCAGCGCGACGACCACGCGCGGGCCGAACAGATCATGGTCGAACTGCTGCAGAAGTTTCCAGATCACGCAGACACGAACAACAGCCTCGGGTACACCTGGGCCGACCGCAATCAGCGCCTCGACGAGGCCGAGCAAATGATCAAGCGAGCGGTGGCCTCCGAGCCGCTGAATCCGTCCTACCTGGACTCCCTCGGTTGGGTCTATTACAAGCGCGGCCGGTTTAAAGATGCCATTGAGATTCTGTCCAAAGCGATGATGCAACCCCGCGGCCGACACCCGGTGATCCTGGATCATTTTGGCGACGCGCTATTCCGCATGGACCGAGGCGACGAAGCCGTTCATCACTGGCAGGACGCGTTGGAGGGCGCCTCCGGCGTCACCGGCAACCCGGAGGTGCAGAAGATTCCGGCGCGTGTACAGAAGAAAATCAACGCGCTGAAGACCAAACAGCCTGTGCCCGTGGCTGAGGCCCCGGGCGCCAAGTAAGGGTCTGCCTGAGAATTCACCCTGGCGTCGATCGGGTGGAGCGGTTGCACATCGGATACAGCGCTTGGAGCGTTTTCATCCATGACGTAGCGTCTTGAGCGTCGGCGAAGCAAGCCTGGCACGGAGGGCGAAGCAGGCGACCCCGCTGCGGGTCGTCGATGCAGCACGACAAAGTCAGACGCGGTTGCAGCCAACTCAGGACGCTACGTCATGGATGAAAACGCTCTAGCAGGCCGCTAAGCAACCCGCGATGACGCTCCGAGAGGTGTTTTCAGACACTACTTTCGTCTTGCGAATCATCAATTGCGTCGTGGTAT
>CAUZBA010000466.1:0-2943 GCA_963577635.1 Phycisphaerae bacterium | reverse complement strand
TGCGCAGCAGCAGGGTGGCCGCCTCTGTGCCGATTACGAGTTGATCGAGATGTGGGTTGGAGCGGTAGCCGATCGTGGCGTTACAGGCCTCCAGCATGGCCGGCGATAGGTTGCAGTGTGGATCGACAGTGCAGACGATCGGGATGTCGCCGACGGCTTCGCGCACGCGGCCGAGCCAGACCCCGTCGAGGTCATGATACTCGTCGGCCCCCGAATTTGCGCCGTGCGGCGCTACAAGCAGGCCGTCCAGCGGCCCCGACTTGCCGAGTTCGGCCAGGATCGTCTCCATCAGGCGTTCGCAGGTCTCGCGCGTGATCGTGCCCGTCGGCAGCGCGAACGCCGAGAATATCGGCACAGGCTCGTGGCCGTGTTCACGCAGGACTGCGATGAAGCCGGTGATCTCGTGTTGCGCCTTTTCGCATTTCTTGATCAGCGCGTCGCCGATGAGCATGTTCGCCTCGAACATGTCGTAGGTCGTCGGCGTGCAGATGAAGGTGTTCGATTCGTGGATGAGCGAGATGATGCCGATGCGCATTACGGGCGGTCCCTTCTAGCGAGTGACGCGATAGTCCGCGCGTCCGTCCTTGAAGAAGTCGGGATTGATCGAGACGCCCAGGCCCGGCTTGCGCGGCAGGTCAAGAAAACCGTCCTGGATGTCGACCTCGTAGTCGATCAGGTCCTTGTAGACCGTCTGGATCTGGGCGCGCACGGTCTCCTGGTAGCAAGCGCCCGGCAGCGCAGCGTTGAGATGCAGGCCGGCCATCAGGGTCAGCGGCCCGGTGCAGTCGTGCATCGTGACCGGGATGTTGTAGGCCTGCGCCATGTCCGCGATGCGCTTCGTCTCCGAGATGCCGCCGACCCAGGTGGGATCGATCATGATGTAATCGGCCGCCCGCTTCTCGAGCACCTCGGCAAAGTCGGGGCGGGTCAGCAACATCTCGCTGACGCTGATCGGCATCCGGCTCTGGCGACGGAAATCGGCCACCGTGCCGATGTTGTCCATCTTGATGATGTCTTCCAGCCAGAGCGGCTGCACCTCGCGCAGGCTGTCCGCGATGCGCAGGGCGGCGGGCATCTGGTAGTGAGCGTGCGCGTCGATCATGATGTCGAGGTCATAGCCGACTGCTTCGCGAATTTTCTCGAGCGGTTCAACGCCCTTGCGGATCTGTGTCGCGGTAATGCGTGAGGGACCCTGTTCCTTCGCCGGGAAATCGAACGGCCATGTCTTCAGGCCGCTGTAACCAAGCTCGACCATTTCGCGCGCGAGCGCGCCCGGCTCGTTGAACAGCATCCACGAGTCTCCAAGCGGTCCCTTCTCGCCGATCGTGCCCATACCCGGCCACCCGGCCGCTGACTGCTTGCCCAGTCCATAGCTGGGGTTGCCGCAGCTGTTGTAGACCCGGACCTTCTCGCGCACGGGACCGCCCAGCAGGCGGTAGATTGGCTGGTTGCAGACCTGGCCCATGATGTCCCATAGCGCGAGGTCGATCGCCGAGAGCGCGCGTAGTTCGGCGCCGCGTACGCCGATGTTGGCCGCGCGTTCATAGAGAAAGCGCCAGTGGGATTCGATGGCCAGCGCGTCGCCGCCGATGAGGCGCTTGGGTGCCCACTCGTGTATTACCGCCTCGATGGCCTCCGGCATGTAGTAACTTTCGCCGCAGCCAACGATGCCCTGATCGGTGTGAATCCGGCAGAAGAGCACGCACGGAAAGACATCCGCCGGCCGTGCGGTCTCGATAGCGGTGATCTTCAGCGCGGTATCGTCGAGGGGAATAGGGGGCAGGTGATCTTTCATGATCTATAAGTATAACCGAAACCAGTTTGTTGCAAGTGTCAGGAACTGCGGCGTGTATGTGTGCGCCTGCCCGGCCAGCTCGGTGTAGCTGCGCGTGCCGGGAAGTTGCTCGAAGAGCGAATGAATACTTTTCGGCGGCGTCGTCACGTCCGCCGTGCCGGCGGTCAGCATGACCGGCAGTTCGAGACGATGCGCGTGGGAAAGCGTATCGATCAGCCCCAGCCCACGCCAGCCGCCGGGGGGTATCGGCTTGTCATTAAGTACCATCCCGTATGCGCCGACATTATCGTGAGCCGACATCAGCGGGAAGTTCGTCAGGAAAGGCAGGTCGGCCGCGACGGCCTTGACGCCGTGTCCGCACAGCAGGCTCCCGAGAAGCAGTGCGCCGCCGCCGCCCTGGCTGGTGCCGAAACACCCAATGCGCGTCGCGGCCACGCAATCCTGCTCGAGCGCCCAGCGCAGGCCGACCAGTACCTGCGACAGCCAATCGACGTAACCGCGTTCGCCACCGCTGGCCATTGTGTCCGGCAGGACCGGCCAGTTGCCGTCGACCTGTCGCGATTCGTCGTGTCCGTCAGGGGTGCAATAGCCCAGCGGGTTCATGTGCAGGACATTGTAGCCGGCCTGGACCAGTTCCGGGTGCGCACTCATCTCCGCGCCGTAACCGGGTACGTGCAGCAGGAGCGGCGCCGGGCCGCCGCCGTGCACGGGCTGCCAGTAGCCATAGAAGGGCGGCTGGTCGTCGATCTCGAAGCGGACGTAAGTCGTGCCAACGGTATGGCGTGGTACGGGTTGTTGTGGCTGGGTGGGTTCGACAGGCTCGGCTCGGTACGACAGCCCGTTCGCGCGCGCGTACAATTCGTCGCACCACGCGTCGATTTCTGCGTTATCGGGATAGTCTGGGTGGAGCGTGGCCATCGGTTTAGTCTGGGAGTTGGCATTAAAAAGGACGGACTGGAAATCGTCAATGATTGTTACATGCAAGGAGCGTGGCCCGGATCGAGAATGACGTTTCCCGAGCGGAGTTGACGCGACCGACGGGGCAGTGGCAGGATGACCCTCGGATGAAGACCACGCGCGTACACACCCCCACGTCATGCGTCCGTTTCGGAGCCGGGCGACGCGATATCACACCACCTGTCGGTATC
>CAUZBA010000465.1:0-2944 GCA_963577635.1 Phycisphaerae bacterium | reverse complement strand
CCACGGTAACCCGCTGAAGAAGTCGAGCCCGTGGGTGTGGCCGGATGGCGATCTGTCGAGGATCAGCGACAAGGCGGCCGTGACGGAGCTGAACCTGAGCGGCCGGTTGGTCGACGATGAGAAGATGCGCCACGTGGCGGGCATGAAGAACCTTCGCCGCCTCGAAATGCGGTTTCTGCGCAAGAGCGTGACGGCGGCGGGTATGGCACACCTGGCGGCCTTGAAGAACCTCGAGCACCTCGACCTGTGGAGCACCGAGATCGGTAATGCCGGCCTCAAGCACCTGGCGGGGCTCAGGAATCTGAAAACGCTGGACCTTGAGAGAACCGGCATCAATGACGAGGGGTTGGCGCACCTGGCAGGCCTCGAAAACCTCCGGGAACTGCACCTGACCGAGAACAGGATCACCGGTGCCGGTCTGGAGCACCTCAGGGGACTTGCCAACCTGCGTGTTCTCTATGTGGGCGATTCGGTGTTGATAGATCACAAGACCGAAAAGCTCAGCGAAGGCGCTGCGGCTCTGGTGCAGGCGCTGCCGGATCTACAAATCAAGCGGTAGGAGAGTTCGTGCTGCTTCAGCTCGGCAGTTTCTTATGAAGGTCATGCCCCCTTCATCTGCCGGATGTCACACTCGTATACACCGCTTTGCCTCCGTGGTTGAGTAGATCCAACCCTTCCTCATCGAAAGGGACCGGCGATGACGATCGACGCCGACATGATCGGCATGTCGGCCCATGGCGCCGAGGCGAAGGACCTTCTGCCCAGGCTTGAGAAGATGAGCGGGGCGGGCTTCAAGGCGGTGGAGATCCCGTCAAACTTCTGCATCGAAGCGCCCGGATTCAGCCCGACGTTCAAGCGCGAGCTGAAAGAGGCGCTTGAGCCCTTCAGCACGGTCACCGTCCACGGCATGACGACGCACATCGATGCCCACGAGCAGCCGCCGCAACCCCTCGATGCGCAGCGACTGAAGGTCTACTTCGATCTGATGGATTTCGCCCATGACGTGGGAGCTCGGATCGCCACCTTTCACCCGCTCATGCCGCACAAGTACGACATCATGCTCACCCATCGCTTCGACGACGAGGCCACCGTCGATCAGCACGTCGAGGCGGGAAGGATCCTGTTGCCGCACGGCCGTGACCGGCGATTAACCATCGGGTTCGAGGCGTTCGACACGCGAATCGCGGACCGAATCGACGACGAGGGTTGGGGCTCGCTGTTCGACATCGGCCATGCATCGCAGACAGGTGTGAGATCCCCCTACGCAGACTTGACCGAGCAGGCGCACGACATGATCCGGCAGCGCCTGGACAGAATCGTGCAGTTTCACGTGCACGGCGTCGCCATGTTCGACGGGTCGCTGTGCGCCCACCAGCCGCTCGACGCCGACAATCTGCTCGACTACGGACGGATCGTCGGGTTGTTGAACCAGAGGAGGTTCCAGGGCCCGCTCATCTTCGAGATCGTCAGAAAGGGCGACAGGTTGCTTCCATTCGAGGAGGCCGTGGAGGCCTGCGTCGCCGCCAAACAGCGGCTCGCGGCAGCCTGACGCGGCCGCACCGCAGCGAAAGAACCACCGACGCCACCGAGAAGCGAGAAGGCCAAGCCGCACGTCGTGCCGCGTGAAACGACTTCGCGCAATAGTCATGCACGCGGACGCTGCAGCCGGTCGACGCCAGACAGATCCGTCAAACAGAGCCTAGTCGACAACGAATCGCGCGGAAGCCGAATCGCCGGTATAGAGATCCGTCGCCGTGACGGACCAGGTGCCGGACTGCTCGTTGAGTGCCACGGGGAAGCTGATCTGTGCCCCAAGCGTTCCGACCATGACGCTCTTGTCGAACCAGCGTGCCTCGCGGCCGTCCGGCGTCGTCACGCGAACCTTCAGGGCGCGCAGGCCCCGGGCGCCGGGCAACTCGGTCTCGAAATGCACGTGGCGCCCGCGTCTTGCCTGCCGCCGGGCCGGCTTGAGCAGCGGTGGTTTGGGTGCTTCGTCAGTAATGGCGAAGAACGTCGGACGCCAGGGTCGTGTCGGCACGGAAAAGCTCTTGGTTTGTGCGAGAGGCTTATCCCCACCGATCAGCGTGATGTGTTTCGGCTCGTGCAACTCGACGCGGACGGAGCGGATGACATCATGCGACAGAATCTGTTTCAGACTACCCCCGTGCGGTTTTATCCACTGGGCCCGGGTGTCGTGCAGCGGACCGTAGAGCGCCACGACCTGTTCGCCGTCACCGGTCTTCCAGCGCACCGCCTCCATGTTCCGTCTGCGATTACCTTCCTCATTGAACAGGCGCAGGGGCCATTCCACGCCCGACGTCGCGAACAGCGCCGAAAGGAACGTGGCATCAGCTTCGGGCGTCTCCGGGAGCGAAAGGTTGCTGAACGAGTAGGTCGGGAAGTTCAGCAATACCGCCCGGCCCTGGCCGTAACGGTTCACGATGCAGATTGGAACGCCATCGGCGCGGCCCAGGGCCTTGCCTCCGGCCAGCTCGATCGCGGGATTGACGCGCAGGTCGGGGATCGTGGCGCGGACGGTGGCCTCGCCGATGGTTCCCTCGATCACCCCCTGAGTCTCGATCGGGGGGACGTTGCCGGTGTGGCGCACGCCGAACAGGTCGTCGAGTCCGCCACCGCTTCGCAGTTTGAGGTGGCCATCAAAAATCGCGGGCCGGACGTCGGCGATGACGGTCCCGCCGTCCTCGGCGAACTTGCGAATCGCAGCGATTTCCTTCGGCCCCAGCGCCTCGCACTGGGGCAGGATCATGACCTTGTAGTCGTCCGCCACGAACTCGCCCCGGCGCAGCATCCGGTCGGTGACGTACTCGAACTGCAGGCCGACGGCCCGGATCGCCCGCTGCCAGTTGTAATTATTGCAGCCGCCGTGTCTGGGGTGCGTACTTTCCTTCCAGTGGTCGCTTTCGTTTTTCCCCATCTTCAGCAG
>CAUZBA010000464.1:0-2954 GCA_963577635.1 Phycisphaerae bacterium | reverse complement strand
GATCACCCTGGCCGCGGCGAGGCCTTCGTCTGAGAAGGCGAGCGCCGTCGGGCCGGTCAGGTGCTCGGCCAGCGCCTCATACGACGTGCCGTTCAGCGCCAGCTTCGTCAGGCGGTTCTTGGCAATGCGAAAGCGGGCGCCGGCCTCGCGCATGCGGCGGCGAAGCTCGCTAATTTCAGCAACGTTGAGGCCCGTGTTATGGGTGACCACGACGAGCGCCGCCTCGGCGAAGGCGCCGTTCAGGCTGGCCACGGTTTCGGCCTTTTGGGTTCGGTTCACGTTACGCTCCTCTCCCCTAAGAGCTCAACAGGTCGGCGATATCGATCTTGACGCCCGCCCCAACGGTCGAGGACAGAGAGACCTTCTTCATGTAGGTCCCCTTCGCTCCCGCCGGCCTCGCTTTGTTGACCGCGGTCGCGAGGGCCACAACATTGGCGAGGATCGCGTCCTCGCTGAAACTCGCCTTGCCGACGCCGGCGTGAATGATGCCCGCCTTCTCAGCACGGAATTCGACCTGTCCGCCTTTAGCCGCCTTCACCGCCTCGGCCACATCCTGTGTCACCGTCCCAAGCTTGGGATTCGGCATAAGCCCGCGCGGGCCCAACACTTTCCCGAGCTTGCCGACGACGGACATCATGTCGGGCGTCGCGATACAGCGGTCGAAGGGGATGTCACCGCCCTGGATTCGTTCCGCAAGATCCTCAGCGCCCACCACGTCGGCGCCAGCGCCCTTGGCCTCTTCAGCCTTGTCGCCCTTTGCGAAGACGCCGACCCGCAGTGACTTACCCGTGCCGCTTGGCAACGAGATAACGCCGCGAACCATCTGATCGGCGTGGCGCGGATCGATTCCGAGGTTCAAAGCCATCTCAATGGTCTCATCGAACTTGGCCTTCGCACCCTCTTTGACCATGTGGACAGCTTCCTTGACCGGGTAGGTCTTCTCGCGGTCAATCCCTTCGAGGAGCGCGCGCATCCGTTTTCCATTGCGTGCCATGGCTAACCCACCACCTCAATGCCCATCGACCGCGCCGAACCCTTGATCATCTCGGACGCGCCATCGAGATCGTAGGCATTCAGATCGACCATCTTGGTCTCGGCGATCTCTCGCACCTGCGCCATCGTCACTGATCCCACCAACTCGCGGCCCGTCTCGCCCGTTCCTTTTTCCAGTTTCGCCGCCTTCTTCAAGAGAAAGGATGTCGGCGGCGTCTTGGTAATGAACGCGAACGACTTATCGGTAAACACCGTAATCACCGTCGGAATCGGCATCCCCTGCTCCAGCCCTTGCGTCAAGGCGTTAAAGGATTTGCAGAACTCCATGATGTTGACACCGCGCTGGCCAAGGGCCGGACCAATGGGCGGCGATGGATTGGCCTGCCCGGCCGGCACCTGAAGTTTGATGTACCCGTCAATCTTTTTCGCCATATGCTTCCCTCAGCAGGCGCCTAGCGCCCAGTGGGTGCGCGGTACGGTCAATGGCCGACCTCCCGCACAGCCGGTCTCCCGGCTTGGTTGCTACAACTTCTCGACCTGCATGTATTCCAACTCGACCGGCGTCGCCCGGCCGAAAATCGACACGGCCACTTTGACCCGGGCGCGTTCCTCGTCGACCTCTTCGACGTAACCGTTGAACGAGGTAAACGGCCCGTCCGCGACCCGGACCTGCTCGCCGATCTCGAACGTGATCGACGGTTTAGGCCGCTCGATGCCTTCTTGCACCTGGTGCAGAATTCGATCCACCTCGACCTGGCTGATCGGCGACGGCGTCGAACTGGCGCCCAGGAAGCCCGTGACCTTGGGCGTATTCTTGACCAGATGATAACTCTCGTCGGTCATTTCCATCTTGGCGAGGACATAGCCCGGAAAGAACTTTCGCTCCGAATTCACCTTTTTGCCGCGGCGCACTTCGACCACTTCCTCGGTCGGCACCAGGACCTCTTCGAATTCGTGGGCCAACCCCTTGCTCTCGGCCTGTTCGAGGACCGATTGCGCGACCTTTTTCTCGAAACCCGAGTAGGCGTGAATGATGTACCAGCGGACCGCCATGCCTAACCACCAAAACCGAGGATCGTCCGAACGATGAGAGAAAACACCTGGTCGACCGAAAAAAAGAACAGCGCCGCCAAGAACACCATGACGAATACCACCGCCGTCGAAATCATGGTTTCGCGCCGGGTCGGCCATGTCACCTTGGCCGTCTCCTGGCGGACCTGACGAACGAATTCGCCGGGATTTACGCGGGCCATGCGTTAGTCCTCACGCGTTCCAGTCGCCCGGCGCAAATGCCCGGCGCATTGGCAGGAGTGGAGGGACTCGAACCCACAACCCCCGGTTTTGGAGACCGGTGCTCTGCCAATTGAGCTACACTCCTTCATCGCTGGCGCGGACCGGTTCATTCGATGATTGATGCGACGACGCCGGCGCCGACGGTGCGGCCGCCTTCGCGGATGGCAAAGCGCAGTCCCTCGTCCATGGCAATCGGCGCAATCAGCTCGATCTCCATCGTCACGTTGTCCCCCGGCATCACCATTTCCGTCCCCTCCGGCAGCTCAACCACCCCCGTCACGTCCGTCGTGCGGAAGTAAAACTGCGGCCGGTACTTGGTGAAGAACGGCGTGTGCCGCCCGCCCTCGTCCTTCGTCAGGACGTAGGCCTCGGCCTTGAACTTGGTGTGCGGCGTAATCGCGCCCGGTTTCGACAACACCTGGCCGCGCTCAACCTCTTCGCGCTTCGTGCCGCGCAGCAGGACGCCCACATTGTCCCCCGCCTCGCCTTCGTCCAAGAGCTTGCGGAACATCTCAACCCCCGTGCAGGTCGTCTTCGCCGTCTCCTTGATGCCGACGATCTCGACCTCTTCGCCGACCTTGATGACGCCGCGCTCAACACGACCCGTCACCACCGTGCCCCGGCCCGAGATCGAGAACACGTCCTCGATCGGCATCAGGAACGGCTTG
>CAUZBA010000463.1:0-2956 GCA_963577635.1 Phycisphaerae bacterium | reverse complement strand
ACGGCCGACAGCCGGAAGATGCCGAAGCGCCGGGGCAGGTTTCCTGATGAACCTCATCGAGCTGTTCCAGCCAAGCTTCAGGGATCGCGCCGCCGAACGGGCCCTCTTCTTCGACGACAGGTGGCTCACGTTCGGGGAGCTGGATGCACTCAGCGACATCGCGGCCGCGGCCCTTCGCGAGCGTTTCGGCCTGGCCCGGGGGGATCGGGCGGCAATGTACCTGGCCAACGGCTTCGACCTGGTGGTCTACTACCTGGCGGCCCTGAAGCTGGGCGCCATCGTCGTGCCGCTGAATCTTCTTTACCGTGATCTGGAGTTGACCGCCCTGCTGGGCGACGCCGAGCCGACCGTCCTGCTGACCGACCGGCAGCGCTACGACGTGTTTCAGCCGTTGCGTCCGCGCTTCAGTTCGCTGAAGCACGTTCTGATCGCAGGTGATGAACACGCCGACGACGCCACGGCGTTCTCGAGTCTTCTTGCAGAACCGGCGCCGGGACGCCTCGCCGTCTGCGCCGTGAGCGGCGACGACCCGGCCCTGATGTTGTACACCTCCGGCACGACGGGGCGCTCCAAAGGCGCCGTGCTCACGCACGACAACCTGGTATCCAACATCGTCGGTCTCCTGCACTGCTGGCAATGGACGAGCGACGATCGTTTCGTCCTCAGCCTGCCGTTGTTTCACGCCCACGGACTGTGCAACGGCCTGCATGGGGCCATCGCTTCGGGCTGCACGACGTGGCTCTTCGAACGTTTCTCGGCAATGGCGGTGCTTCAAACGCTGCGCCGCGAGGGCTGCACGCTTTTTTTCGGCGTGCCGACGATGTACGAGCGTCTGCTCGAGGCGGCCGACCAAGGCGAGAAGATCCCCGATGCGATGCGCCTCTACGTCAGTGGCTCGGCACCCCTTTCACCCGACACCTTCAACCGCTTTCGGGAGGCGTTCGGGCACGAGATCCTCGAGCGCTACGGCATGAGCGAGACGGTCATGATCAGCTCCAACCTCTATGCCGGCCCGCGCGGTCAGGGCACGGTGGGCCGTCCGCTGCCGGGCGTGCGCGTGCGCATCGCCGGGGAGGACGGCTCGATCGCCGAGGAACCGGGGCAGACAGGTGAGATTCAGGTGCGCGGTCCGAACGTCCTGAGCGCCTACTGGCGCGAACCGGCCAAAACCGCCGAGAGCTTCGTGGACGGCTGGTTCAAGACGGGCGATCTTGGAAGGTGGGACGAGTCCGGCCGCCTGATCATCTGCGGCCGCCTCAAGGAACTGATCATCTCCGGAGGCTTCAACATTTACCCACAGGAACTGGTCAACTGCCTCTGCGATCATGCGGGCGTCGCCGAGGCCGCGGTCGTCGGCGTCCCCGACAAGCATCGCGGCGAACTGGTCAAGGCCTACGTCGTCAAGTCCGACGACGGCCTGAGCGCCGAGCGGATCATCGACCACTGCCGAGAACACCTGGCCAGCTTCAAGGTGCCGCGCAGCGTGGTCTTCCTCGAAGCCCTGCCACGCAACGCGATGGGCAAGGTGCAGGTGCAGAGGCTGCCGGATCGGGACAGGCTTTAGCACGAAACTCCGAGAAAACCAATCGAACCACGGATCACACGAAATACACGGACGAGATCGTGTTGCCGGATGCCCGCGCACAAAGCCGATGGTTTCGAATGAACCTGCGGCGGCGTCGGGGTCGCTACCGTCGTCATTTCTTTCCGTGTATTCCGTGTATTCCGTGGTTCTCTTCGCCCCTGATCGCCTCATCGCTGCCTCAAGCTCCCTCCAGGAACTCAATCCAGTTCCCCTCCGGATCCTGAGCGTAGACGGCGCCGATTCTCTTGCCTTCCATCTCGCGAAACTTCGGCTCGGTCAGAAAGCGGACGCCGGCGCCACTGAGCCGCGCGTGGGTCGCGGCCAGGTCGCTCACGCGAAAGCACACGTGCATGGCGCCGAGCTGATGCTGGCGAAAATGTCCGGCCGACGCCGGCGGATCGATGTAGTGCACCAGTTCGATCCGGTGTCCGTCCCCGAAACCCACGAACACGAGCTTCCGCCGCGCGCCGGCCACGCCGGTGTGGTCGCCGGTGGGCGGGGCCACCGAGTCAACCTCCATGAGCACGCGCAGGCCGATGACTTCAGTGTAGAAGCGCACCATGGCGTCGAGGTCGTGCACCGTAACGGCGGTGTGGTGGAAGCCGGTGATGGTGTTGTGGTCGGGCATGGGGCGGGATCTTAACGCAAATCAAGTGCCGGGAAGGGTTCAGGGTTCAGAAGAATATTCGGAAGGCCGCGTAAATATTCCAACTGATTCGTCGAGCCGCGAAGGTTGGGACCAACGGAAAGTAATTTCGCTCGAGACTTTGGCGGCAACCCGAAATCTTGACGCAAAGTTTTCCCGCCTCTCTTGATTTCTGATTCTCATATTTCATCGTCGTGACTAAGAGGCTGTCTTCCGACTCTTCTGCAACATCGATGCTCCCGTCGTGACCACTTTTCCGGATGACTCCCGAACGGATTGAACCCCAACTCGTCCACTGAATATGGATCAATCCGCCGGCTTTGCGGCGGATTGATCCGGATTCAGTGCCAGATGCTGAACCCGCCGTCCACGATCAGGTTGTGCCCCGTCACGTAATCCGACGCCGGCGAGGCCAGGTAGAGACAGGCTCCCTTCAAATCGATTCCGTCGCGGCCCATGCGCCCCATGGGCGTGCCGTCGCTGTAATCCTTGGCGAAGCCCTCGGACAGTTCACGGGGCCCGAAGCCGCCGGGCGAGATCGCGTTCACGTTGATGCCCATTGGCGTCAGCAGGCCCGCGAGATCCATCGTCATTCCGACGACGCCCGCTTTGGCGGCGGCGTAGTCGATGGGCTGCCCCGACATCCCGTGACGCTCGTACATGCGCCTGTCGCGCCCCATCAACGCCGCGATGGACGCGATGTTGATGATCCTGCCCCGGCCGCG
>CAUZBA010000462.1:0-2957 GCA_963577635.1 Phycisphaerae bacterium | reverse complement strand
CACCAATCCAGGGTTCCAACGAATTCTGTTCAAATCGTTCATTTCAACTCCTTCGGTTCCTCGTAGATATCGTGGGAGCAATTCCCATCCAAGACGCCGATTGCATCGCGGCCAGACTTGTTTGCGGTCACTTCAGCATAGACTTTGGTGGTGTTGTTGGGAACTGACAGGACTTTATTTAATCCCACTGGCCGGGTCTCGCCACCCTGGGGCGGCTTGACGAGTTTGCTCAGCCAGCGAGAGCCGGGTGCAAATCGAAGTTGATCAGAAAATCCGCAATGCCTCAGGCCGCGGTCGATGTTCGCACCCAACCGAGGATCGATCTGGCAAACCGTGTCACGGCGCCCTGTCCTTCAGCGGCAAGATCACCCGGAACCCGCGGTCTTGCCAGGCGTTGCCCGGGGCAACATGGAAACGCGCCACGCTGCCCATGGCGCTCGAAGGGACCCAGTCAGGCGTCTTTCTGTGAACGCCGGGGCCGGTGCTCCACGATCCGCCGCGCAGTGGCTTGGTCTGCGATTCTGGATCCCGTCGAACCGAGTCGTCGGACGGGGCGTCCTCGTATCGGTAAATGTAATCGTCGGCGCACCACTCCCACACGTTGCCGTGCATGTCGTACAATCCCCACCGGTTGGGTAGCTTGGTCCCCACCGGGTGGGTGAGGTGCTCAGCGGCCAGATCCGCCCAGGCGTAGTCGTGAAGGTTCTGTTCGTCGTCCCCGAAGGAGTAATTAGTGGTTGTGCCGGCCCGGCAGGCGTACTCCCACTGCGCTTCGCTGGGGAGTTCCAGGCCGGCCCAGGCACAGAACGCCATCGCGTTGTGCCAACCCACCCAGACGACCGGATACTCATCCTCCGGGGACATGGCACTCTTGTCTTTGAAGTGCAATAAATACAGGTCATATGCAGGGTCGACGTCAGCGTCGCCGTCGTAATCGGGCCTGGCCTCGATGAACCGGCGATACTGGCCGTTGGTGACCTCCGTCTTGCCCATGTAAAAGGGCTGGGCGATCGTCACCTCGTGCGCCGGCGCGACGTTGGATGCGGCGAAGCGATCGTCGGTGCCCATCACGAACGTGCCGCTGGAAATGAGAATCAGCTCGATACCGGTCTTCTCGTGGATGACGCGGTCGGCATAACCTGTGGGACCCGGCTTGGCATTGTCAGCAGCGACGCAGCCGGGGGGCGTTTTGAGGGACTCGGCACCGGTGATCGTGCCGGGAGCCGCGGCGAATATCAGCAGGATCGTCGTCCAGGTCCTCATGGTAGCTTCTCCAACTTCAAGGCAATCATGCCGTGCGGCGGTATTTCCACCGTGTCGCCGACGATGCCGCCCTTGATTTGCTTCAGCGGTTTGACGCCGCTCTGGACGGTCCACTCAGTGACTTGCAATTGCTTCGATGCGTCCAGCCCGGCGATCTCGCCGAGGTCGGTTTTCCAGCTGAACTGATGCGGCTGGTCCTCATAGTTCATAAAAAAGATGCCGACACTCCCGTCGGGTGCCCGCCACGCTGTGCCTTCAACGGCCGGCGCCTTGAACGGGCCGTCGGCTGCCTCCATCGTCAGGAGCGGTATGTCCCCGGTGACCTCGGGGGGACGCAGCATTTCGCCATAGCCGAGGTACGGCCGGGCGAACTCGTGACTGCACCGCAGGAGGTCGCCGTACCACTGGAGTGTCTCGGCCTGCGAACCGGGAACCTCAGTCTGGTCAGGAAACCCCAGCGAGCCGGGGAGTTGGCTGATGCGGCCGTAGAGCCACTGGCGGCTGAGCGGGATCTGGCCCGCCTCCATCCAGTGCATGCCGCCGAACAGCTGGGTGTAGTCGTGATAGACCGCCTGCCACACGGGCGCGTCGGCCGTGATTCCCACGTAGGCAGCATCGATCACATCGATACAGAACTCGGCGAGGTCCTCCGCGCAGAGCATGGCCTCGGGATCGATCTTGTGCACGCTGCTGCGCACCTGTTGGAACAAATCGTGCACGCCCCGTGCCCAGTAATCGCCCCCGCCCAGCGCGTGGCCGTGGGTCGGATTGAAGCAATCGGCCATGTGTGTCGAGAAGTAGTCGAAATAGATGCCACCCGTACGATAGCGCTCGACGAATTCGACCGACACCTCGGTCAACTTGTCGCGCCAGATCTTCGAGGCCGGGCACATCGCAATATTTTCTTCGGACGGCTCGAGTTCGGCCCAGAGCACGCTCTCGCCGTCCTCGCCCAGCATGGCGCCTTTCTCTTTGGCTCCCCTGCGGCGAAAGTCCTCCGACGCGCCGTTCCACATCCATCCCATGACGTAGGGCACGACGCGCGCCCCGCGGTCGCGCAGTTCACCAACCACCCGTTGGTAGTTGACCGAACCGGGCTTGGGCGGGAAGTACTCCGGGCCGGCGTCGTGGATGGTCCATCCATTGAAGTGGCCATAGTCGTGCGTGACGGTGATGGGAAAATCGAACAGGTCACGCTTGATGAACTCGCGTTGCTGGGCCAGCGGATCGCCCATGTGGCCGAAGGCCCAGTAGTCGATGTTCAAAAACCACTTTGGGTAATCATCACGCTGGACCATGGGGCCCTTGGCACACCACGGCGCGGTGATAGCCCAGCGGCGATAGATGCGTGCCGCGTCGTACCAGTCGCCTTGAAACGGACCCAGCACGCAGTCACCCGGCGATTCATAGTGCGTCACAGGCTCGGAGCCGCCCCAGTCGAGCACGGGATGCGATACGGCGTAGCTGAGCGTCTGCGTGTCGGCATGCGGCGTCCAGCTAAAATCCTTCCAGGCCGATGTTGGGTCGTGGTCGCCGAAATAGAGCCCCCGCCCGTCGCCCAGCAGCGCCGCGAGTTGCATGTTGTATTCGATACAATACTTCATCTTCAGCGGCTCACCTGTGACCAGCGGTGACGGCCGCGTAAACCCCGATCGGAACGTGAACAGCACGCGGTCGTCCGCCCCGTTCTTGGT
>CAUZBA010000461.1:0-2961 GCA_963577635.1 Phycisphaerae bacterium | reverse complement strand
TAACTATGGCAAAGAGAGATATGAATTTGCCAAAGGAAAACCGCTGACGCTTATAAATGGGCAGGAACTTTTAGGATTGCTTTATCAGCACGGATACACGCACCGAATAGATTTGGAAGAGGCGAAGCGCCTTTACCATGAGGCCCAGTAGTTGAAGCACGCACCTTGGGGGATACGGCCTGTGACAGAAGACATCGCGCAATGGCTCGAAAGACTTGGCCTAGTTCAATACGCGGTGAAATTCGTTGATCCGAAGAATTCCGACACCCATTAATTCTGAGCTAATGATACCAATTAAAGCGATAAGTCTATAAGCCGATTGCCACCGACCCCATCACGGTCGTATGATAAAGTCCAAATACCAAAAAAAACGCGGTCAAATAAGTTATTTTGCAGCCGTCGGTCCGGTTGCCGACATCAGGGAGGAGAGGAACAAATGAGAATTCGCACGTATTCGGCGGTGATCACCGTCGGCGTGGCGCTCGGCGCCGCAATCTCAGCCGCGCCCGCCGCCAAAGCGGAGGTCGTTCTTCGTTCAGTTACCGGGCTGCCGGCGCAGTCCGTCGTTTCGCAGGTCTTTTTGAGGTTCGTCGGTCCGGCGAACCAGCGCGGCAAGGGCCTGGTGCGGATCAACAACATCGGCGGACCCGAAATTACGCCGCCCTTTAAGCAGGCAAGCGCATTGAAGCGTGGCCTGTTCGAGGTTCTCTATACTCCGGCCGCCTTCTATGCCGGACAGATTAATGAAGTCGACGCGCTGATCGCGTCGAACATGTCTATCCAGAAAATTCGCGCCAACGGCGGCTTCGCATTGCTGCAGAAGATCTGGGCCGAACAGCTCGGCGTCCATGTGCTCGGCTGGTTCGACACACACGTGCGATTCCACATGTATTTCAAGAAAAAGCCAAAGGTTACCGCCGCGGGCGCCGATTTGTCGGGCATCAAAATGTTCACCACCCCGACCTTTCGCGAGTTTCAGGCCGCGCTGGGCGCGACGCCGATCCGGATGAAGGTCTCGGAAATCCTCACCGGCATGGATCGTGGCCTGATCCAAGGCATGGGTTGGCCGGAATATGGGATGACGGCGCTGGGTCTGGGCCGCGTGATCAAATATCGCCTCGACCCAACCTATTACCGCGGCAACATCCTGACATTGGTCAACGGCGACGCCTGGAAGAAGCTACCCAACAAGGTAAAGGCATTTCTCAACAAAGAGGTAATCGCCTACGAAGCGATCTCGAAGAAGTTCGTTGATTCCCAAATCGT
Organism: Phycisphaerae bacterium; assembly: GCA_963577635.1. Classification (GTDB taxonomy): domain Bacteria; phylum Planctomycetota; class Phycisphaerae; order Phycisphaerales; family Phycisphaeraceae; genus CAUZBA01. Next base: position 1,695 of record CAUZBA010000461.1, on the reverse strand, counting down.
GCGCGAGCAGGGCATACTCAAGAAGGGCGGAATGCAGGTGCTCAAGCTCGAAGGGGAAGCAGGTCGGAAGTACCGCCATCTGGCGCACGACATCGCCTGGAAGAGGCTCGAACGCCGCTCGCCCAAATATGCCAAGCAGCTGCGGGCTTTGCTTTACGATCCGAACCTCTAATCGCGGGAAGGTCAGCGACGGATCTGCCGGGCCGGTGAGACAGCTTCTGCGTATATACGATGCAATGATCTTGGGTCTCGCCGTGCCGGCGGGACTTACGGTGGCGATGATCCTCGTTCTCATCGTCGCCGACGTCACCGTCAGAGTGCTCGGCTTTCCGTCGCCGCGCTTCACCATCGGGGTCGTCGAGTATGCGTTGGTCTATTTCACCGCCTTAACGGCCCCCTATCTCGTGCGCGTGCGCGGCCACGTCTTCATCGAGGTGATCATTGGCCGGCTCGAGGGCCGCAGGCGTCAGATCGTCGAGGTCGCGGTTTACCTGATTTGTATTGCCGCCACGGCGGCGTTCGCCTGGGTCTCTGTCGGGTTGTTCTTCGAGGTGGTGAACAGCGGCGATATTGACATCCGCGGTATCGACATTCCGGCCTGGGTCATCGTGGCGCCGCTGCCTATTTGCTACCTCCTGGTCGCGGTTGAGTTCGCGCGCTTTTTGTTTGGGCGTGAATCGATGTATGGGGTGAGACAAAGCCTCGAGGACACGCTCTGAAAAATGGAGTGGTATTTCTCAGCCATCTTCTTGATCGGCCTGGTCGTCGGGTTGATGATGTTGGGCGTGCCGGTCGCTATCGCTTTTCTCGCGACAAATGTCCTCGGCATTCTGGTCTATGGCGGTGCCGCCGGGCTTCCCCAGATCGTGGAGAATTCGACTGATCTGGTGGCGACATACACGCTCGCGCCGGTGCCGCTGTTCGTTCTCATGGGTTCGCTGATCTTCCACGTCGGCCTCGCGCACCGGGTATTTGACGCCCTCGATAAGCTGCTCGGGCGCATACCCGGGCGGCTGTGCTATCTCACGGTCGGAGGCGGAACGCTATTCTCGACGCTGACCGGATCGACGCTCGCCAACGCCGCCATGTTGGGGTCCCTCATGGTGCCGGAAATGCAGCGCCGCGGTTATAACGCGCGCATGTCGATGGGGCCAATCCTCGGCACCGGCGGGCTCGCCATGATCATTCCGCCGTCGGCGCTCGCCGTGCTGTTTGCCTCCATCGCCAACATTGATGTCGGCAAGCTGTTGGTCGCGGGCATTGTGCCGGGTTTTATCCTCGCCGCTCTTTATATCGGGATGATCACGCTGCAGCTTCGCCTCGATCCCGAAGGCGCGCCGGCATACGAAGTGACGGCGACATCATGGCGAGACAAGCTCGCGGCATTCGTCATCAACATCTTGCCCATGGGGCTGGTCGTGTTCATGGTGATCGGTTTCATCGTGCTCGGTATCGCGACCCCGACCGAATCGGCGGCTTTCGGCGTGATTGGGGTCTTCATCCTGGGTGCGCTGTTCCGCGGTCTGACGTGGGCCTCGATGCTGGCGGCAATGCGCGCCACCATCCGCGTCTCGGGCATGGTGTTCTTTATCATCATGGGCTCGACCGTTTTCTCATCGCTATTGGCCTATTCAGGCGCGAGCGCCGGCATGCTGCGCTGGGCCACGGGGTTCGAGATGCCTCCGCTCGTCGTGC
>CAUZBA010000460.1:0-2968 GCA_963577635.1 Phycisphaerae bacterium | reverse complement strand
AGCGCATGTGTTCGTAGGCGGCATCGATGATCTGCTTCGGTTGTTCAGCCGCGGTGATCTCCGCGCGAATGATGAGGAACCCGGAACGGCCGGCGTCGGCGAAGAACACCTCTTTGATATTCGTGTAGCCGGACTTGCTGACCAAGGTATTCAGTAGCGTGTTGGACCGCATGAGCGGGCGTGGGTAGTCCTCGATGCGATTGCACGTGAGACCAAACGACAGCGGGTTCTTGCGGTGGGTGATCGCGGTGATCCTGACCATGAACGATGAGGGGCACTGGTTGTAGAAGCCGGTCGATTCGCCGTGGGGACCGTCGTTGACACGCTCGTAAGGAACCACGAACCCTTCGAGGATGGTCTCGGCGTTGGCGGGCACCAGGAGATCATTGGTCTCGCATTTGACTAGGTCCACAGGCCGGCCCGCCCAGGCACCGGCAGCGTCGTATTCCATGTAGCCATTCTCGTCAGCAGGGATCGCGGTGCCGGCGGAGAGCGTCAGCAGCGGGTCCATGCCGAGTACGATGGCACAGGGGGTTGGCAGGCCCTCCTTCTCGTTGTCCAAGATGTGGGCGGCGCCGTTGCGGTCCCCGATGCCACCGTAGCCCGAACCGAGCGGGGCTTCGGCGCCCACTTCCCAATTCCCCATGATCTCGACCGTGGTCGTGTTCTTATCGAGGATCATCGAGCGGTACTGCCCCATGTTGAGGTTGCCGTTCTTGGGGTCTCGCGTAACGAACCCCGCGGTAGTCGCGATGTAGCGACCGCCGTCTAGCTCGTGCCACTTGGGCGTGGGGAACATGTCGAGGTCAACGTCCTCGCCCATGATTTTGACGTCTTTGACCGGCCCGGTGTCGACCTCTTTGGAGGCCAATCGGTTGGTCATGCCCTCTTGGATGATGTCGCGGAGAGATTCCCAATTGGGTTCGCCGTTGAGGGCGACCGCGAGCTGATCCTCCCGATACATGACGTTCGCAATGAGCGGCATGTCTGGATAGTCTTTGACGTTGTCGAACCACATGCCCGGTGCCTCTTTGATGAGACCTCGGTATGCAATCGCGCCGATCTCGGCGTCCCAGTCAACCTCGGCGCTGATGTGCTTGAGCATCCCGCGGTCTTCGAGCAATTTGAGGTACCCGCGGAGGTCGTCGTAGTCGACTTTCGGTCGCTTTTCCGTTGTCATCTGCTTCTCCCCGTTTCGATAATCGAACAGGCCGCTGGCGCCGGTGCCAGCGGCCTGTTCGATTGACTGTGCTTACTCGACCCCGTAAATGGCCTTGAGCAACTCCTTACCCTCATCGGTGAAGGTCTCGCCGACCTTCAGCAGCTCGGTGAGTACCGCAGGGTCGCCGTATCCAATGTCCAACCCGGCGACCTCCGCACGGGCGAGGAACTCAGGGTCTTCGATGGTCGACTTGAAGGACTCGCGCCACACCTGGACGATCTCGTCCGGCGTTTCGTCCGACAGCACGAACATACGCAGGTAGTCGTTGACTGCGACACCCGCGTCGAACGCCGCTACCTGCTCGGGCGTCGCGCTGATGATGTCGAACAGGTGCGGGGGCATCGTCGCGCCGATCGCGTCAAGCCAATCCTGGCTGATGGGTGTGTCATACCACCACAGCGGCACGATGGTGTTGTTCTCGATCCACTCCGGGAACAGATCCTGTACCAACGAGAAGTCACAGGCTGGCGTGCCGGTGAGCTCGCCGCGGTCGACCGCTGCCTGGATCTCGGAGGTTCCGCCGTACCCGACCACGACCTTCATCGGACCACCCAGGTATTCGATGGTCGACATGCCGACGCCGTAGCCACCGAGCGCGGACACACCACCGGTCATGCTTAGACCTTCGGCGATGACCTGCTCCCACGAGGTCGCGACGTCTCTGCGCGCGCAGTAGGCGTTGTGGCTGGGGGCGTAGGTGGGCGAGCCCACCAACTTAGCAGTGAACGCGTCAAATCCCTCCACATCGCCACCCACGAGCTCGGGCATCATGAAACGCCCACTGGGCATGGGGTTGACGGTCAATCCGTTGGGATCGGACGCGGTCACGAACTGGAGCGCGCGGAGCCCGCCGGAGCCCGGCAGGTTCTGCACCACGAACTTGGGACTACCGGGGAAATGCCTCGGTGCGATGGAGGCGAACATGCGTGAGATCTGGTCGTACCCGCCACCCGGCGAGAATCCGACGACGATCTTGATGGTGTGGCCCTCGAAGACGGCCTCGGCGTCGAATGACGGAGGAAGCGTCGGCGTCGGAGGGAGCACGATGGGCCTCGGCGTCGGCGTCGGCGTGGGCGCGGGAGGCGCGCCGGGCTCCGGCGTTGGCGTGGGCGAAGCGGTGGGCGCCGGGGTGTTCGTGGGCCGTGGCGTGGCCGTCGGGTCGCTGCCACAGGCGGCCAATAGCACGCTGAACAGCGTCACTCCGATGATGGCCATAGTGAGCTTTTTCATCGTCAACTTCCTCATGTTCCCTCACTCGGAGCGAGGCTTCCGGATGGCGGCTTGGGGTCAAGCGCATCTCCGCATTGGCCTCTTGGTGGAGGGGTGATATACCACTTCGTCGCGATAGTCAATTCCCGCGCGTCCCGCGCGCGTGGTCAGCAACCCATTTGATAGGGATGCAATGCGCCGGTTCGTCGCACTCGGGCATTTTGCCGCACGGAAGTTGACGCGTGTTTAGAGCGGGGATAGGCTGGCCCGGCCGCGCGCGACACAACGCCGCGAACGGCACCGATTGACGAGTACCCAGGAGTGAAACTGATGACCAACACCCAGAACCGCGTGGCGTACACCGATATGCGTGATTTCATTGAGCTGCTCGACAAGAACGGACTGGTCCATCGGGTGACGGCGGAGGTCGACCCGGTGCACGAGCTAGGCGCTGTGGCCGCGCGGTCGCTGGACCGCCAGGGGCCGGCCATCATTTTCGAGAACGTCAAGGGCTACCCGGACAAGCCCATGGTCGTG
>CAUZBA010000459.1:0-2971 GCA_963577635.1 Phycisphaerae bacterium | reverse complement strand
GATAGACCTGCATCTGGCCATGTATTACACCTGGATTGAGGACGTTCGCGCGTACGCCATGGCCGAATTCTTCACCGACCTCGACGTTCACTTCTACGATGACTTCTTCGCAGCTGCCGCCGCCATTCTGGCCGAGCGCAAGGTCAAGAATCTCGTCGTCGGCACCGAGGGCGAGGACCTGTCGACGGGCTTTCGCGAGAAACTGGAGGTCTTGCTGGACGGCAACTCGATCGTCGACGTCAGCCAACAGATGAGGCTGGTGCGCATGGTCAAGACGGCCGAGGAAATCCGGTGTCTGCACAAGGCGACCGACATCACCATCAAGGCGCACGAGAGCTTCCGCGCGGCCATCAAGCCCGGATGCACGGATCGTGATCTCTTCACCGCCGCCCACGTCCGCATGTTCGAAGAAGGGGCCGACGGGGTGGACTTCATCCACGTCGGCACCGGTCCGGTGTCCTTTGCCGCCCATTGCCCGTATCCGGTCGAGCACGTTCTTCAGGTCGGCGACTTCGTGAAGGTCGACATGGGCGCCCTGTGCCGGGGGTATCCGGCCGATTTCGTTCGTTCCTATTACCTTGGCCGGGCCACCGATCGGCAGAAGGAGATCTGGCAACGCCTGAACGATGTCCAGATCGAGCTGGGCCTGTGGCTCAAACCCGGCGTGACGGGCGGCGAAATATTCGAGCGCGGCTACGACGAGATCAGCAAACACCTGAACAACTTCCCGCGTGAGTTCGTTGGCCATGGCCTCGGCCTCGGCCCCCACGAGCAGCCGCGCATGAACCGAGTGAACCGGACCGTACTCGAGCCCAACACCGTGGTCTGCATCGAATATAGTTACTACCACGAGGGCGCCCGCTTCCACACCGAGGACACCTTTCTGGTCACCGACAACGGGGTCGAGTTCTGGACGGAAGGCTGCCCCCGGGAGCTGGTCGTCCCCGTTTGACCGCCGCGCCAGGAGAGAGATGTCCGACAATCGCAAGCGCTTGGTGTTTTTCGAATCCTGGATGGACACTTCGGCCGAGCGGTTACTCGGGCAGAGGTCCGACATCGAACTCGTGCGTTTGGGCTTTGCCCGCCCGCCGGAAGAGAACTGGCCGGAACTAGAACGGGCCCACGGGTACCAAATTCTCCCCGGCGCCGAGCTGCACGAGCCGTTCTTCGGCGATCGCGGGCTCATCGCCCGCTGTTCGAATCTCCTCGCCATTACCTCGACCGGCGCCGGCTATGATATGATCGACGTCGACGCCTGCACCGAGGCCGGCATCTTGGTCTCCAACCAGGCTGGTGCCAACAGAGACGCGGTGGCCCAGCACGTGCTCGCCATGATGCTCGGGCTCACCAAGCGGATTATTCAGTCGGACCGGGCGCTGCGCCGCGGCCGCGACTGGGACCGCATGGACTATACGGGCCAGCAACTCAACGGCAAGACGGTAGGCATTATCGGTGTCGGCAACATTGGAACCCTGGTTTCCCGCCTGTGCGGCGGCCTTTTCGGAATGTCCGTCGTCGGCTACGACCCGTACCTTACGGCCCAGCAGTTCGCCGAAAGGGGCGCCGAACCCGTCGACCTGGAGGCGCTCTTAGCCCGCGCCGACTTCGTCTCGGTAAACTGTCCCCTGACCGGGGAGACACGCGGCATGATCGGAGCGGACACATTCGCGTGCATGAAGCCCTCGGCCTATTTTATCACGACCGCCCGTGGCGGCATCCACGACGAGGCGGCGTTGGTGGCGGCACTTACCCATGGGCAAATTGCTGGTGCCGGTGTTGACGTCTGGCTCACCGAGCCACCGCCGTTGGACCATCCGCTGTTGGCCTTCGACAACGTGCTGGTCACCCCGCACATCGCCGGCATAACGGAAGAGGCGCGCACCAACATGGCCATCGGCGCCGCCCGGCAGTGGATCGCTATCTTCCAGGGCGAAAGGCCGCCGCGCCTCGTCAATTCGGAGGCCTGGCCACGGTTCGCCGTGCGCTTCGAAAACCTGTTCGGACTTCCGGCGACGAACTAATTGGCCCATCGCTGGCCCTCAATCATGGCGGACTTCTAAACGAGGAAACCGTTACGATCGATTCAAAACAAGATGCGTTCCCCAACTTAGGAGGATCGCGCCCAGGGAGAGGAAAAAGACCATGTTGAAGATTGATAACACGACGCCCAAGGCCCGGGTCCGGGACGTCGAAGACGACATCAAAAAGGAGAAACTGGACGCGGTCATCGCCTATGGCAACGGTAGTGCCTTGGGGTCCATGAGCCGCATGCACGGCTATATGCGCTAACTGTGCAATTTTGACGGTCACAACACGCCAACCTTGCTAATCTTGGTTCCCGGCCGCGCGCCCACTCTCCTGAGCAGCATTATGCCCTTTCTCATGCAACTTCAGACCAAGAGGATGATGTGGTTCGACGACGACTAGGAGAACCTGATCTGGGTCACCAACGACCTGCTGGGCAAGCTCTCCGACGATGTCCCGACCGACGAATTCGTTCCGGCCCTGGGCGGGATCTATGCCCTTATCGAGGCCCACTTCGCCCTCGAGGAGGAGGTCATGCGGGGACATCCGCTACACCGACTACCCGGCCGACAAGGACTTCCACGGCTTCGCCCACGGCCGGCACTGACCGTCACCAAGGGCGTCAGGTGGGCTAAACGAGAGCGATGTCGCCCTCGATCACGTGGCTCAGGCCGAGTTCGTCGACGGCCAGGGTCACCTTCGCCTTCAGCCGCTCGTCGCCCGTGAGGCGCCCGTCGGCCAGGGCCTTGCGCACCGCGATCTCGATCTCGCGCTGCGAAGTCACGCCGACGTTCTTGAGGAACTTGCGAATCTGCATGTTGAAGACGTCATCGTCCATGGGGGCCTCCGCTGCGATGTTTTCGTTGGGGGAAGCGTAAAGGCAACGCCCAATCCCGGCCAGGGGTTTGTTGAGCGGGCTGCGCCGCCTAACAACAGGCCCACCTCC
>CAUZBA010000458.1:0-2971 GCA_963577635.1 Phycisphaerae bacterium | reverse complement strand
GCAACGGCGTCGGCCAGATCCACCTCGCGCAACTGGCTGGCCCAGATGTTGACGGTGATGTTCGGGACCACCATCCCACTGCCCCGCCACCGTTGCAGCTGCTCGGCCAACTGCTCGAAAACCAAGCGGCCGATGGGCACGATCATTCTTACCTGATCGGCGAACGGCATGAACTGGTCTGCGGCCAGAAGGCCCCGAACCGGATCGTTCCATCGGACCACGGCCTCGCATCCGGTGATCCGCGGGCTGTGCAGATCGACGATGGGTTGGTAATGAAGAAGCAGCTCGCCGCCGTCGATCGCAGCGCTCAGGGCGCGCCGCCGTTCCAGATCGACGGAAAGATCTTCCTGCATGCGCTGATCGAACAGGACGTGCCGGCCCTTGCCCAGTTCCTTGGCCCGGTACATCGCTCGGTCAGCGTCTCGGATGATCTCGTGGGCGCTGCCGTAGTCTTGCCCGCTGGTGACGATCCCGATGCTTGCCGTGCAGACGACCTGCCGGTCTCCCAGAAGGTGTGGCTGGGCGAGCGCCCTGCGAATCCGCTCTGCTGCGACCTTCGCCTGCTCGGTGCCTTCGACGCCTTCCAGGAGCACGACGAACTCGTCGCCGCCCAGGCGGGAAGGTACGGAACCGACGGTGTCCACGTCCCGCAGCGACGCGCGCAGCCTCACGGCGATGCTCTTGAGAAGCTCGTCACCGACGTCGTGGCCGAGCGTATCGTTGACCGACTTGAAACCGTCGAAGTCGAGAAACAGGACGGCGAACTCCTGCCCGGGGTCGCGCCGCCACCGGTCGAGGGCGTGCTCGAGGCGGCTGATCAACAGCAGGCGGTTGGCGAGGCCGGTCAGGCCGTCGTGCATCGTCAACTCGCGAAGCGTGTGATTCTTTGTTTCCAACTCGGAGGCGAGCTGATCCACCTGCCGATTGCGATTTTCCAGCTCATCCATCGCCGTCTTCACGCGCAGCGCCGCCCTGACGCGAGCCTGCACGACGAGGCGCTGGAACGGCTTGACGACGTAGTCGGTCGCACCTGCGTCCAGACCGCGCACGACGTGCTCGTCGTCACCAAGCGAGGTCACGAGAATGACGGGAATGTCCCGGGTTCGTTCGCCTTTTTGCAGTTGCCGACAGCACTCGATCCCGTCCATGTTCGGCATCATCACGTCGAGCATGATCAGGTCGGGCAGACTCGCCTCGATCAATCGCAAGGCCTCGCAGCCGTCGGTCGCCTCGACCAGCTCGTGGCCGTCGTCCTCGAGCACATCGACCAGCACGCAGCGGTTGGTTCCGTTGTCGTCGGCGATGAGAATACGGGCCATCAGGCGGCTTCCTTATCTGTGTGCCCGTCGAGGAAAGCGTGCAGTCGGCAGGCCGGATTGGCAGCGCTGATGGATTTTGCGAGCAGGACGCTGTTCATGCCATGCTCCGCCGTTGCGAAACTTAGAGTAGATGGAGCACGCAACGACGAAACTGCGGCCTGCATGCCCCGGAATCGGACCCTTCGGCGGTTCGAGCCCGATCTCGCCGGTCGCCCGTCCGTCCCGGCGACATGTGCCGGACCGACGGCGGACCCCATGGTGTATCGGCATCCCGGTGGACGCCGTTCACGCTCGGTGATCGGCAGGTCTCCGCAGCAATCCAGAAATGAACGATCGAGCGGTGGCTGGTCGCACGTGACGCACTTATCGGAACCGACGGGTCGCGAACCGTGATCGCAGATTCTTGCCGCGCGCGGCGAACCTCGATTCGGCAGGATCTGACGTGCCAGAGCGTTTTCACTTTGGGTGTAGCGCCTTGAGCGCCGGCGAAGTCCGCCCGTACTGGCGGAACAAAGCCAGGCGCTGCTGCAGCCGGCTCGGGGCGCTACAGTCAATGTGAAACCGCTCCAGGGACGGCCCGGCCATGGCGGGCTGCGCATGTCATTCAACCGCCGGCAAGGCGCGTGATCAGAAACCCGATCACCACCAGGGCCACCAGGGCGATCAGCAGCACCGCCGCGATGCGGCGCAGGACGGGATAACCGCGCGTCTTGTACTCGTGGGCGCCGGGGCCGAAATCTCCTGCCTGGCCGCGGAAGTTAACGCCGCACGCGTGGCAGCTTGTCGCGTTCAACGGAAGCATCTGCCCGCATCTGGGGCACGGTCCCCGGCTGTCCGTCCCGTCGCGGTATTCGCCAATGCGATAGGTCTCGTCATCTTTCATGCTGAATCACGGTGGGTGATTGTGCCACGGCTTTCCGACGCTTGCTCGGTATCCGACCACCATAAACGTTTTTATGGTCGAATGCCTGATCCCGCGTAGCCGGCGAGGCTATGATCCGTCATGAAGACGCTGCGTCGTGTCGTGGTCACGATCGGGTGCGTTGTCCTGTTCGTCGCTGCCGCGCTTGGGATCTGGCACCTCGCGGCGGCGCCGAATCCCATTGTCTTTCCCGCTGAAGATCCGGTTGCTCAAATCGTCGCGCCGCGGGGCGTGTTCTCCTTTATGGACGACGTGTCGATTGATGGGATCGTCAACGCAGACTGGATGACGTTGAACGACGTTCTGGGGCGCGGCAAGGTTCTCGTTTTGATCGGCTGGGTAACTGGTGCATGCCCTGCAAGCAGTTGATGCCGCATCTCAGTGAATTGCAGCAGACTTCCGGCGAAACGGACGATGGCGAGGAACAGGTGCTGTTCTTGGGTCTCACGGAAGAGAAGGCCGAAGACGTCGCGCGGTTTCTGGAGAAGGTTCAAGAGCACAAGTGCGAGCCGAAACTGATTGTGGTCACAGGGGCCGAGCGATTCCTGTCCCGCGCACAGGATCGTCTTGGCGTAGACGCCACGCAGATCAACTGCGTCCCCTGGGTGGGTGTGTGGGATCGCGCGGGCACCGTCGTGCTCGAGTCGCAGTATCACGCGGCCGATGTGATCAAAGAGGTGATTCGCAAGGCATTAGGACGGTCGGTGGAAGGGATCGATCGAGACCGGAT
>CAUZBA010000457.1:0-2975 GCA_963577635.1 Phycisphaerae bacterium | reverse complement strand
GAGTTGGAATCAGTATTGCCACGCATTGTCTGGCCTCCATGCCGGTGAAGAGGCCCTGTCATAGCGCACGCGAGGGGTTTTGCAGCGGCCTGCTAGCCGTGCTGCATCGACGACCCGCAGCGGGGTCGCCTGCTTCGGGGAACCCCCATTCGCGAAGTATTGCGAATGGGGACCGCTTCGCCCTCCGCGCCAGACTCAGCGATGCCGACGCTCAAGGACGCTACGTTTGGATTCAAAACGCACTAACCCGAAAACCCCTCAATAAATTCCAGCCAGTTCTCTTCCGGATCCTGCGCGTAGACGACCCCCAGTTGGCGGCCGTCGTGGTTACGGAACTTCGGCTCGGTGAGGAATCTCACGCCCTGGACCTTGAGCCGCTCACACGTCTGGCGCAGGTCCGAAACGTCGAAGCAGACGTGTATGGATCCGAGCTGGTGTCGGTCCGCGTGACCTTCGATGGATGCGGGCTCGAGGTATTGGATCAGCTCGATCCGGTGGCCGTCGTCGAGACCGACGAACACGAGCTTCCGGCGAGCGCCGGGCAGACCGGTGTGGTCGCCGTCGGGTGGCGCCACCGAGTCGATCTCGAGCAGAATCTTCAGGCCGATCTGCTGCGTATAGAACCTCACCATCCGGTCGAGGTCCCGCACGACGATTCCTGTATGGTTGAATCCGCTGATCATGCCGGGGCTAGATCCCTTCGCGCGATCGCCAGATCCTTCACGGATCCCTCGGCATCCTTTTCTACGATCCGCAGCGCAGCACCGTCGAAAGTGCTCTTCATCAGGCGCATCAGCGTGTCGTCGTCCATCCGTTCGATCACCGAGAGACCCTTCGCCAGGCACTCGCCGTGGCTGCGGTGCGATCCGAAGATGTGATCGTCGGCATCCAGAAGAAAGGCCTGGCCGACGGCCGACGCTTCCTGGCCGATGGACAGGTGTGCGGGGCCGGGGTGCAGGTACTCGATGCCCGCGTGGTTCCCCTGCGTCTTCACGTCGTTGAGCATGACCTCGAACGCGCGGAGCAGAACCATGTCCCGCTGTATCGCAAGCAGGTCGTCGCGTTCGATCCCGCCTGCCGACAACTCGTCGCTGATCGAGCGATCGTATTGGTTCAACGGGATCGGCGTGAACGAAACGCTGCCGCTGGCACGCGCCGCGCCCGGGTCGATCGTCACACTTCTGGGCATGGCCGCTTCCCTGTCATGCTCGCAGGAAATCGAAAGAACGGAGGGCATTCTAGGCGAACATCGCCCATGCCGCGGCACCGATGATGCCCACGTCGTCTTCGAGTTGCCACGGGACGATCTGCACTGAATCCCACAACTGCGGTTGCCTGTGGTGGTGCATGGCTCCCATGGCCGGCTCCATTAGAGCGGTACCGATGCGTGTCAGGCCGTCGCCCACGATGATCCGTTGCGGGTTGAGCACCAGCGGCGATGATTTCTTCTGAGCCGTGCTCCTCTACGCTACGCACGGCTCAACAGCTCCAAGAACACGAGGTTCAACTACGATAGGAAATTGGTATGACCCGTGGGGGCATGTCAATGGTTCTTGCGGACTCTGCGTGGCGGTCCGTCGTAGAAGGCCGTCACATCGACCGGTCGGATTCGATCCATGACTCGAAAGCGGCACCGGACAGCGCGGTGCGGGCCGACCGATGAGTGTTTCTGAGAAATATCTGAACGACCACCTTCGCGTGCTCGCCCAGGACATCGGCGTGCGTTTGTCCGGTTCGCCCTCGGAGCGACAGGCGGCCGACTACATCGCCGATCAGTTTTCCCGATACGGTGGTTCTGTCTGCGTCGAAGAGTTCCCCATGAAGCAGCGGACGGTCGCGAGCGAAGCGTTGGAGATTCTTCTCGACGGCCAATGGGTTTCGTTTCCGTGTTCGTTGTTCAGCAGCACGCCCGGCACCGACGGCGCAACCGTCGAAGCGCCGCTGGTGTTCTTCGAGGCACCCGCGGAGATCGAATCTCGCGACCTGGGCGAGCTGACCGGCCGGGCCGTGGTCCACCTGGGATGTCACATCGAATCACGCGATGCGTATCGTCGTCTGATCGAAGCAAAGCCGGCATTCCTGCTCATGGTGGATATTCGCTACCCGGGGGCCGTTCCCCTGGCCGACGGGATGTTCCCCGCGTACACCCGCGACATCGGCGCCGTCCCGACGATCAACGTCGCGTATCTCGATGCGTGGCGCTGGAAAACACAGGGGGCGTCGTCGGCTCGCGTGCGCGTCCAGGGCGGCATGCAGGAGAGCACGTCACAGAACGTCATTGCCGACCTGCCCGGCGACGGTTCCACCGACGAGATCGTTTACATGGGCGCCCATCACGACACGCAAACCGACTCGGTCGGCGCCGACGACAACGCCACCGGCGTCGCGGGTGTCCTTGAGTGCGCCCGGGTGCTCGGACAACGCGATCGAAAACGGGCAATTCGAATCATCAGCTTCGGCTGCGAGGAGCAGCTCTCAGTCGGCAGTGCCACCTACGTCAGGGCACATCGCGATGAGCTTCGCACGAACGGCCGCTTCATGTTCAACCTCGACAGCTACGGCTCGCACCTGGGCTGGAACGTGCTGATATCCAATGGACCTGCGGAGCTGGGCGGTTTCCTATCGCCCTTCTTTCGCATAGCCGGGCACTCGGCCGTCGTGCGCAGCGAAATCATGCCCTATGCCGACCATTTCCCATTCGTTGCCGCGGGTGTGCCGTCGACGACGCTTCTTCGAGACAACTGTGCCACAGGGCGGTTCTTTCACCACCGGTCCGATGACGAGATCGACAAGGTTTCGATGCCCCTGATGACGGAGATTCTCGGCGCGGTCACCGACTGCGTGGCAACTCTCTCCGCGTGCGAAGGCCTGCCTTTTCCCAACGTCATCCCGAAGCTCCAGCGCGACCAGGTGGAGGTATTCTGGGAGGATCTATTCGGTGGATGGGAATAGCGCGCGAGGCGGGACGCCGAGCG
>CAUZBA010000456.1:0-2977 GCA_963577635.1 Phycisphaerae bacterium | reverse complement strand
CTGGACAACTCGCGACGGCGGCGCGTCGCCCGCGGCTCGGGCTCTTCGACCCAGGATGTGGGCCAGCTCGTCAAGGGATTCAACGCCGTCTCCCAGATGGCCAGGCAGATGGCGGGCCTGGGGATGGTCGAGCGCGTCAAGGCCATGACGGGCCTCAGCAAGCTGGACATGTCCACGTTGGGCACGCGCGGCGGCGGCGTGCCGAAGCTCGGCGGCGGTCCGAAGCGCGGCAAGTCGTCGAAGTTCAAGAATCGCAAGCGCAGGAGCCGCTGAATCCGGTCTCATCCACCGGCTTGGCCGGTAAGGGTCCGTGAGCTTCTGTCGTTCCTGCGTTTTTCACCGGGATCGCATGCATGGCCGTGACAACGCCGGTGCATGAGACCGGATTCAGCGTCAAGGGGTGAGGGTTGCATCGCGCTCGGGAGCGAAGAAGAGAAAATGGAAACACGCCTCGTGACCGTCGCGTCCCCGGCGTCACGACAAATCAGGACAACTTCATGTTTCAATGATTGCTTATAAGGGGTTCGTTGAACCAGCGGCCTCGCCGGCTCGTGCTTCGTAGCGAAGGGCTTCTTCGCAGAGTAGCAAGCTCGGCCCTCCAGCATCAAACACACCGGATTCCTGGAGGGCGGAGCTCCTGCGCGCCGCATGGTGGCAAGGACGAATGATCCGCCATTTCAAGTCCTTTGCTTCACAAACTTCTCGGTCCCGATGGATCCCGACTGACGTCGGGACGCATAAATCACAACGGCAGGTCCAAGAATCCGTGCCGCCAGCTTTGACCTGATGCACCTGCCGCCGATATAGTTCATGTGATGACAAGCCTGCCGCCCATCCCCAGCGTCGCTGTTAGCTGAGGGGTTGACCCCCACCTGTCGGCCGTTTTCCTTTTGATTCACTCTGAGTCTTTGACGTGCCCTGCCGCAGCGGAAGCATCCGCCCGCGGCGGAGTCTTTCCATGAGCAACCAGAGCAGCCAGCTTGCCGGCAAGTACACGCCCGCCGAGGTGGAGCCGCCGATCGACCGCAGGTGGCAGGAGGCCGGCGCCTTCCACGCAGAGCCCGCCGACCCCGGCGAACCCTACGCCATCGTCATCCCCCCGCCCAACGTGACCGCGGCGCTGCACATGGGCCACGCGCTGAACAACACGCTGCAGGACATTCTCATTCGCTGGCGGCGCATGCAGGGGCGCAACGCCCTGTGGATGCCGGGCACCGATCACGCCGGAATCGCCACGCAGACGGTCGTGGAGAAGCGCGTGCTCCAGGACGAGGGCAAGCGTCGAACCGATTTCAAGCGCGAACAGTTCGTGGCCAGGATCCAGGCCTGGAAGGACGTATACGAAGAACGCATCACCGACCAGCTCAAGGTCATGGGCTGCTCCTGCGACTGGGACCGCCGGCGCTTCACGATGGATCCCGTTTGCGCTAGCGCCGTCCGCGAGGCGTTTTTTCGGCTCTTTTCCGACGGGCTGATCTATCGCGGCAAGCGCCTGGTCAACTGGGACCCGGCCACGCAGACCGCCCTTGCCGACGACGAGGTGGTGGCTCGCGATGTGGACGGGTCTTTCTGGTATCTGCGCTATCCGCTCGTGGAGCCGGTCGCAGGCATCGAGCATGTCACCGTGGCCACGACGCGGCCGGAGACCATGCTCGGCGACACCGCGGTGGCCGTTAACCCGCGCGACCCGCGTGCCGAACAGCTCGTGGGCAGGCAGGTGCGCCTGCCCATCGTTAACCGCATCGTGCCGATCATCGCGGACGATTGCGTCGTCCTGCCGGATGCCCAAAGCAGCGATGAAAAGGCGAAGTTCTCGTCCGGATTCCTCAAGGTCACGCCCGCCCATGACCCCAACGATTGGGAAGTGGGCCTGCGTCACGACCTGCCGGTCATCAACGTTTTCGGGCCCGACGGTTCGATCTCCAGGGAGCACGGCTGGCCGGACGAGGAGTTCACATCCGGCCGCGCGGCCGAGGCCGAGCCGCTGCTGGGGATGAGCCGCGAAGAGGCGCGCAAGGCCGTCGTGCGCTGGTTCGAGGGACACGATCTGCTCGACGAGGTGCGCCCGTACCGCCACAGCGTCGGTCACAGCTACCGCTCGCACGTGCCCGTCGAGCCCTATCTCAGCGACCAGTGGTACGTGAAGGTGACCGACGACCGCTTGGCGGGCGCGGCGCTGAAGGCGTTGGCGCAGGACCAGCGCACCGCGAGCGACGGCTGCACCTGGAAGCAGGGCGACGCCTTGAATGTGGCCGCCGACGTGGAGGACCCGGCGCCGCCCTGGCACGGCGGCCTTCGCTTCCATCCGCAGCGCTACGCGAAGACCTTCCAGGACTGGCACGAGAACCTTCGCGACTGGTGCATCAGCCGCCAGCTCTGGTGGGGGCATCAGATCCCGGTTTGGCGGGCTAAGCCAGCGACTCCCGATGCCGGTGAATATCCGAACTTTTCACAAGATCGTGCTGCTTATTTGCGTGAGCTTCAGGCCAGGTTTGACAAACTGTCCGAGGTGATCGGCGCACCTAACAGTTACTCCGTGAAGTTCAATTGGATCGAAGGCGATCCCGTCGTCTTCGTCTGTTCAAGGAATGAACAGGGTGACCAATCACTCGAGTTACTCCAGCGGCTTATGCCGCGGACGAGAATTGGGCAGACTGATCCGGTTGCATCGGCAGAGCCACGAGAATTTTTTGATGTTGACGCCATGCTCGAAGACGGACCGCTTGTGCACGACCCCGACGTCCTGGACACCTGGTTCAGTTCGGCCCTATGGCCGATCTCCACGCTCGGCTGGCCGCAGGAAGAGGCCAACGAAGCGCTCTCGACCTGGAATCCGTCGCACACGCTGTGCACGGCGCGCGAGATCATCACCCTCTGGGTGTCGCGCATGACGATGTTCAACATCTATCTGCGCAAGTGCCTGCCCTTCCGCGATGTCTTCATTCACGCGATGATCCAGGACGGCCATGGCCAGAAG
>CAUZBA010000455.1:0-2980 GCA_963577635.1 Phycisphaerae bacterium | reverse complement strand
CCTAGCCTACGAAGTGCAAACGGAAGACTTGACGCGCGCCATGGAGCGCCTCGCGGCCATGCCGGGCGAGCAGCGCGAGAACATGGGCGCGGCGGCGATGAAGCTGGCGCGAAGGCGGTACGATTGGGAGGCCATTGCAGACCAATACGAGCAGCTTTTCAAGAAAATGGTTCAGCCTGAACACCGTCGAGGAACCGAAATCTAGCCTGCATTTTTCACCGCCCGACGACCGCAACACGCGAGAGGGCCGGCATTACTTCGTTGCGCTTGCTGGCCGTGCTCGACGTACTGTCCGAGTACGCCTCCGACCGTCGAGCGGCGCGGGGAGGCCCTGGCCGAGTTTGGGTTGCCTGCTTCAAGGGACGGCAGGTCTGCCTACTACTGGATCAGAATTCCTTGCGGATCCGGCTCTTTGTCGTCCTCGGCGGATTCGGGAACCACGCAGGCAGCGGCAATCTCATCGTTTTCTCCAAGGTTCACTAGCCGGACTCCCAGCGCCGAGCGTCCGGTGGCCCGGATTTTATCCGACTCGATCCGGATCATCTTGCCGTTTTTCGTGATGATCATCAGGTCGTTCTCTTTTGTCACCGTCATGATCGAAATGACGTTTCCGTTTCTCTTCGAGGTCTTGATGTTGATGATCCCTTTCCCTCCGCGAGAGGTGAGACGGTATTGATCAATCTTCGTGCGCTTGCCATACCCGAATTCGGTCATGCTGAGGACCAGCATGTCGTCCAAGACGGCGATCATTCCGATCACCCGATCATCAGAGTCCAATCGCATGGATCGCACGCCGCGGGCAGGCCGGCCCATGGCACGAACCGCTGACTCGTGAAAGCGTATCGCCTTGCCGTGGCTGGTCGCGACGAGGATATCGTGGTTTCCATCGGTGAGACGAGCCGAGATCAGCTCATCGTCATCGTCGAGCCCCAGCGCGATAATACCGCGAGACATGGGCCGCTTGAAGACGGTCAGATCGCACTTTTTGATGACCCCCTTCTTCGTTGCCATCACGATGTTTCGGCCCTCGACAAACTCCTTGACGGGCAGGAAGGCCTGCACGGTTTCTTCGGGCTGGAAGTTCACCAGATTGACGATGTTCTTGCCACGTCCGGTGATACCGGCGTCGGGAATGTCGTAGATCCGGAGCCAGTAGACTCGTCCCAGGTTCGTGAAGACCAGGAAGTAGGAGTGCGTCGAGCCAATCATCAGGTGCTCGACGAAGTCCTCGCCGCGGGTGCCCATCCCGATGCGGCCACGCCCGCCGCGGGTTTGCTGGCGGTAGGTCGTGACGAGAGTCCGCTTGAGATAGCCGTTATGGGTAACGGTGATGGCAACATCTTCGTCGGCGATCAGGTCTTCCATCGATAGCTGCGTCACCGGCGGGCCGATCTCGCTGCGGCGCTCGTCGGCGAACTTTCTTTTGATCTCTTTCAGCTCGGCGACGATGACTTTGCGAAGGACTGTATCGGAGTCGAGGATCTCGAGATAGGCGGCGATTCTGCGCTGAATCTCCGCCAGCTCCTCGATAATCTTGTCGCGCTCCATGCCGGTGAGCCGCTGCAGTTGCAGCTCGATGATGGCCTGCGCTTGCCGCTCGCTAAACTCAAAGCGATCCATCAGCGCCTGCCTGGCATCGGCGGGGCTCGTGGACTGCCGGATCAGCCGGATCACTTCGTCGAGATGGTCGAGCGCGATTTGGAATCCGAGCAGCACATGCTCGCGGGCGCGCGCTTTGCGCAGCAGGAAATTGGTTCGCCGCCGGATCACGTCGATGCGGTGGTCAATGAAGAGATTGAGGTACTGAAGCAGACCCAACTCGCGTGGCTGGCCGTCGACGATGGCCAGCATGATCATGCC
Organism: Phycisphaerae bacterium; assembly: GCA_963577635.1. GTDB lineage: Bacteria > Planctomycetota > Phycisphaerae > Phycisphaerales > Phycisphaeraceae > CAUZBA01. The sequence continues at coordinate 1,120 of CAUZBA010000455.1, read as the reverse complement.
GAAACCGGTCTGCAGTTGCGTGTATTTGAAGAGGTTATTGAGAACTACCTCGGGCTGTTCTCCGCGCTTGAGTTCGTAGACGATCCGCATGCCGTCGCGGTCGCTTTCATCCCAGATGTTGGAGATGCCTTCAATTTTCTTGTCGTTGACCAGGGCCGCCGTGTGCTCGATCAGCCTGGATTTGTTGACCTGGTAGGGAATCTGGGAAACGATGATTTGCTGACGGTCGCGGGCGTTGACTTCGATATTCGCGCGGGCGCGAATCGTCAAGTGGCCGCGCCCCGTGTTGTATGCATTCAGGATGCCGTCGCGGCCGCAGATGATCCCCCCGGTCGGAAAGTCAGGTCCCTGAACGATCTCAAGAATTTTCTCCAGGGACGTTTTCGGGTGCTCGACCAGAGTAATGGCAGCGTCGACGATTTCACCGAGATTGTGTGGCGGAATGTTTGTCGCCATTCCGACGGCGATGCCGGTCGCTCCGTTGATGAACAGATTCGGCGCGCCCGCCGGCAGGCATTCCGGCTCTTCACTGGTGTCGTCGTAGTTGGGCCGGTAGTCGACGGTATCTTGATCCAGGTCGTGCAGCAGCGCCTCGGCCAGCGCGGTCAGGCGCGCTTCGGTGTAGCGCATGGCCGCGGGCGGATCGCCGTCGACCGACCCAAAATTTCCCTGCCCGTCAACGAGCAGGCCGCGCAGGGTGAACGGCTGGGCCATGCGCACGAGCGTGTCGTAAATGGATTGATCACCGTGCGGGTGATAGTTTCCCATGACCTCACCGACGATCTTTGCGGACTTGCGGTAGCCGCGGTTGGACCGCAGCCCGGCCTCATACATGCCGTAGAGGATGCGCCGCTGGACCGGCTTGAGCCCGTCGCGCACATCGGGCAGCGCGCGGCCGATGATCACGCTCATCGCGTAGTCGAGATAGGACTTCTTCATCTCGACTTCGATGTCGATCGGGATTAAATGCTCAGGGGGGGCACCGTTGCCGAGCGGGAGCTGAGTGGGGTTGTCCGGGGGTTGATCAGCCAACGAGACGTCCTTTCTTCAGGGGTGTTTCAGAAGAAGCTAAGTAGTTTATTTATTATAGCGTAGAGCGGCGGGCGGAGGCGGGGTTTGG
>CAUZBA010000454.1:0-2983 GCA_963577635.1 Phycisphaerae bacterium | reverse complement strand
GGTTCCCGAAAACTGCGCCCGCGCCGGCCTGTTCCTGCCGCAGGCGCGGGAGATTCTCAAAGGATGCGATTGACATGAACGACACTCCAGACAACGTGCGGTTGGCGGGCAAAGGACTCACGGCAGCGCTCGCGGCCGCGGCGACGCTGCTTTTCGCGGCCGTCGCCAACGCGCAGGTCAAGTTCGAGGACGTCACCGCCGCAATGGGCCTCCAGGGCAGCGGGGCCTGGACAGACATGGACGGTGACGGCTGGGTCGATCTGGCGCCGGGCTGGCGTAACGAGGGCGGTACGAAGTTCGTGAAAACCGGCGTCGGCGGCGGTGGCGGGGCCTGGGCGGACATGGACAACGACGGATGCATGGATTCCTTCGCTCCCGCAGGCGGCGGGATCGGTTTCAGCGCGTGCGAAGACAAGCCTCACGGGCTGCGGCTGCCGGACCGGCCGCACCGCGTCAGCGACGGCGGCACGCTCATTGACATCGACAATGACGGGTTGATCGACGTCTGGTGGGGCGGATACGAGAACTTCCCGACGGTCGGCGGTTATCCCGACGGCATCTACCGGAACCTGGGCGAGCGCAGCTTCAAGCGCCTGCACGTCCTCGGTCCGGCGCGCTCGTCACGCGGTACCACGGCGTGCGATTTCGACCAGGACCACGACATGGACGTCTATGTGACCAACTACCGGCTGCAACCGAACCAGCTCTGGATCAACGACACGATCGGCGGCGACGGCGATCACAAGGGGAGTTTCACCGAGAGCGCGCGCGCCTATGGCGCGCGCGGCGGCAACGGCCACGGCATCGGTTCGGCCTGGGGCGACTTCGACAACGACGGGTTGATCGACCTGTTCGCCGGCAACTTCGCGCACCGCGGCCAGCCGCAGTCCCGGTTCCTGCGGAACCGCGGCCCGGAGCACGGTTTTCACTTCGAAGACAAGGGACAGTGCGGCGTCGCCTTTCGGGAATCGTATGGCTCCCCGGCCTTTGGCGACTTCGATAACGACGGCGACCTCGACCTCTTTTTCACGACTGTGTATCCGGGTGATCAGGCGGTCCTCTACCGAAATGACGGAAACTGGCGATTCACCGATGTTACAGGGCCCGCCGGGCTCGGCGGCATCCGCAAGACCTATCACGCCGCGTGGGCTGATTTCGACAATGACGGTGACCTGGACCTGGCGACCGCCGGCCGGTTGTACCGGAACTCAGGCACCTCGAACCACTGGCTCAAGATCAAGCTGATCGGTAATGCGCGAACCAGTGCGCCGCAACCCGGCTCGGTCAATCGCGCCGCGATCGGCGCACAGGCGCGGATCAAGCTTGCAGGCAGGACGCTCACGCGCCAAGTCGAGAGCTCGACCGGCCGCGGGAACATGAACGAACAGACACTGCATTTCGGGCTCGGCGACCATGACGGGGGCAAAGGTTCGCCAATAGCCGAACGGGTCAATATCGTCATCACCTGGCCGAACGGCGTGGAACAGACGGAATCCAGTGAGGTCGACCGCATGATCACGGTCCGGATGAGTTTTGCGGGCGAACCGCAAGCACTGCCCGAGGCCGCGGGTGGTGACGATCTCCAGGCAGTGCGGTCCTCGCTGGACGGGCTGTTCACGGCGCGCGCCGTCGAGAAGGCGGACGGCAAGGGCTCGACCCTGCGTGTCAGCAGGCGCGAACCGACCGCCGCGGAGGCGGCCGCACTCGCGGCGAGACCGCGCGGCACGTGGGATCTCGCAACTGACTTCAGCCTGGACGCGAACCCGAACGGGCAGTGGTCATACCTGTACCTGACGCACCACCGCAAGACGGCCGATGCGAACCCGGGCACGCGCGCGCTCAATCCCCCGGACACGTCGGCTGCCGAGCCGATGACCGCCACGCGCCCGCACGGGACCGGGAACCACAACAGTATGCTTGACATCTGGCACATTGGCGCCGTCGACCCTTACGCGTACCTCGGCATCGTGCGCACGAGCCAGCCGTCGCAGGCACCGTATCATGTGCCGTTCACGGTCGGGGAGATTTTCGCGCACCCCGGCGGCGAGTTCCGCAGCGGCTTCCGGAGCACAGTCGTGATTGCACGCTGGACCGCACCGCGCGACGGTGAGATCGTTACCGTCGGTACGTTCCGGGGCTCCGGCGACGGTGACCGCGACTTGTACCTGCTCCGAAACAAGACCGAGGTACTGGTGGACGAATTCTCGTACCGTCATACGGAGTACCCGTTCCGGTTCAGGCTGCCGGTGCAGGCGGGTGACACGCTCGACCTGTGTGTCGGCCGCGGTGTGCGCATCCCCAGCAGCATCGCCAAGGTCGAGCAGGCGATCTACTACGCAGGCTACGAGCCCCCCAAGGCCCCGGGCGAGTACCTGCCGGTCGATCACGAGCACGATGTCACGATCGATACGGCAGAGGGTGAGTCGTTCACCGACCCGAGCTGGAGTCCGATCGGTCCGGAGCTCGTGTGCACCGGCTCCCGGCCCGGCGAGGCGCGCCTCGACGTCTGGCTGATCAACCTGAAGACCGGCGCCAGGCGCTGCCTGACCGCCGGCCGGCCCGGGAGCAGTCGGCGCCCCGTGTGGGCCGGGGACGGCAACGCGGTCGTGTACGAGAACGATCAGAGCGGTGAGTACAGACTGTATCGGCTGGCGCGCTGAGTACACCAAGTCCTGGTCCACCAACTCGTTGGGCCTCCCTATCTCGCCGATATCCGTCCCAGCGGAGACGTTGACTGATATGCTATCATATAATCGCAATATGCTATTACTTACTCAGAATGAGTGGCGACAGGGGACGGAAGCGAATGCCCCTTGCTGGAGCGAAAGGAGTCGCGAGACCATGCTGAAGCAGATTGATCGTGCGGGCGTTTCCGTTGTTCTGAAGTTGGTTGTGGCGCTTCTTCTTGCGGGGTGCGTTGGCCCAAGCGCCGGACGTGACGCGCAAATCGCGGCGGGCGTGGCGGACGGCGTGGCGCTGGTGC
>CAUZBA010000453.1:0-2985 GCA_963577635.1 Phycisphaerae bacterium | reverse complement strand
AGGGGTATCTCCTGAGCGGACGGGCACGCCGGGGACGTCAGCGTCATCTTGATCTGCACGTTGCCCGACGGCTGAACGTCAACGTCGTAGATCAGGCCCAGTTCGTAGATGTTCACCGGGATTTCCGGGTCGAATACCGTCTGGATGCTCTCGATGATCTGCTGCTCGATGCCGACCGGTTCGCCGTTCGGGGCCTGCGGGCTTTGCCCAGCCGCCGAATCCGGCTGCACGCTGCCGGTCAGGTCGTCTTTCGCCGACGAAATATTGTTTGCCGAGCCGCCGTCGCTGTCGTCGTTCGTCGTGTTCATGGAGGATCCTCCGTCGTGGTGATCTGATCGTTGCTGCCCAGTGCCGCCTTCATCGTATGCCACGGGAGCGTCGCACACTTGACGCGCACGGGAAACCTGCTCACCCCTTCGAAGACGACGAGCTTATCGAGTGCTTCATTGTCGCGACCGTCCGCATCGGCGTCGGTGAGCATGGCGTGAAAGCGCCCGAACATTGCCTCGACCTCCTTGATCGATTTGCCCTTGACGCTCTCGGTCATCATCGACGCCGAGGCGGTGCAGATGGCGCACCCCCTGCCGAGAAAGCTGATATCGGCCACGGTACGCTCGTCAACCTTGAGATACACGGTGACACGATCGCCGCAAAATGGATTGTGACCCTCACCCGATCCGGTGGCATTGGCCAGCTCGCGGAAGTTGCGCGGACGGCGGCTGTGATCGACGATGACCTGCTGGTACAGATCGTCAAGATCGACTTCGGTGCCGGGGTCGCCGCCCATCACGCGAACACCTCCCTGACCTTGCTCAACGCCTGAACCAGGGCGTCCACGTCCTGGCGCGTGTTGTACATCGCCATCGACGCCCGGACGGTGGCGGGCACGTCAAAATGCTCCATCACGGGCTGGGCGCAGTGGTGACCGGTGCGAACCGCGATACCCATGCCATCCAGAATGGTGCCGATGTCGTGGGGGTGGATGTCGTCGAGCACGAACGACACCACCGAGGCCTTGCGGGCGGCGGTCCCGATCAGGCGCAGGCCCGCCACCTGCGACAGCCCCTCGGTCGCGGCTTCGAGCAGATCGTCCTCATGCGCGCGCACCGCGCCGGTGTCGAGCGCCTCCAGGTAGTCCACCGCGGCACCGAGGCCGACGACGCCGGCGATGTTGGGTGTGCCCGCCTCGAACCGGTAGGGCAGATCGTTATACGTCGTCTTCTGGAAACTGACCGACTTGATCATGTCGCCGCCGCTCTGATACGGGGGCATCTGTTCCAGCAGCGACGTCTTGCCGTACAACACGCCCACGCCGGTGGGCCCGAACATCTTGTGCCCGGAAAGCACGTAGGCGTCGCAATCGATGGACTGCACGTCCACCGAACCGTGCGCGACGGCTTGAGCCCCGTCGAGCAGCACGATCGCTCCGGCCCGGTGCGCCAGCTCCACCATGTGTTCGACCGGGTTGATGGTGCCCAGGGCGTTCGAGACGTGGCTCGCGGCGACGATGCGCGTGCGATCGGTGAGCAGTCTTTCAAACTCTCCCATCACCAGCTCGCCGCGATCGTCGATCGGCGCCACGCGCAGCACAGCGCCGGTCTGCTCGCACACGATCTGCCAGGGAACGATGTTCGAATGGTGCTCCATGTGGGTGATGAGCACCTCGTCCCCCGGTTTCAGGCGGCTGCGCCCGTACGACTGAGCCAGAAGATTGATGCCGTCGGTGGCCCCGCGGACGAAGACGATCTCGTGCGTCTCGGCGGCGTGGATGAAGCGGCACACCTTCTGCCTGGCGCTTTCATACGAAGCGGTAGCCCGCTCGCTGAGTGCGTGCAGACCCCGGTGTACGTTGGCGTTGTCTTCGGTGTAGTAGCGGGTCACCGCGTCGATGACGGACTGCGGCTTCTGACTGGTCGCGGCGCTGTCCAGATAGACCAGGTCGCGGCCGTGCACCTTCTGATGGAGGGCTGGAAAATCCCGGCGGACCCGCTCAACATCGAACGGTCCGCTCTTCGCGTCGCGATCGACCGTGGAGGTTTGCGACATCAGGTCGCTCCCGCAACGCTGGGGCGGGCGGACGGCTCACCGCCACCTACCCAGGCGTACCCCTTCTCTTCCAGTTCGAGTGCCAGGTCCTTGTCGCCGGTACGGACGATTCGTCCATCCACGAGCACGTGAACCAAATCCGGCACGATGTAGTCGAGCAGGCGCTGATAGTGCGTGATGACCAGAAAGCCGCGATCGGCGTGACGCATGGCGTTGACGCCGTCGGCAACGATGCGCAGGGCGTCGATGTCCAGGCCCGAATCCGTTTCGTCCATGACGCAGAAGTTCGGTTCCAGCACCGCCATCTGGAAGACCTCGTGTTTCTTCTTTTCGCCGCCGGAGAATCCCTCGTTCACGGACCGCTTCAGAAGATCTTCGGGCATTTGCACGAGCTGCATCTTTTCCCGCAGCAGCTTCAGGATCGACATCGCGTCGAGTTCCTCCTCCCCGCGCTCGGCGCGCACGGCGTTGAGCGCCGCCTTGAGGAACTCGGTGTTGTTTACACCGGGAATCTCCACCGGGTACTGAAAGGCCATGAAAACTCCGGCGCGGGCCCGCTCGTCCGCGGAAAGCTCCAGCAGGTCCTTTCCGTCATAGATCACGCGCCCGTCGGTCACCTCGTACGACTGATGCCCGGCAAGCACGCGCGCCAGCGTGCTCTTGCCCGATCCGTTCGGACCCATGATGCAGTGCACCTGCCCCCGGTCGACGGTCAGGTCGAGCCCCTTGAGGATCTCGTTGCCCTCGACACTTACATGAAGGTTGCTGATTTCAATCAATGCCATCGACAAACGTCCTCTGGTAATTGCCAGTCCAATCGTTCCAACACACGCTTGCGATCCCCTCCACCCTTCGTGCCTTCGTGCCTATCCCCCTACCCCACACTCCCTTCCAAACTGATCTCCAGCAACTGCTTCGCCTCGACGGCGAACTCCATGG
>CAUZBA010000452.1:0-2989 GCA_963577635.1 Phycisphaerae bacterium | reverse complement strand
GATTCGCCTGGCGAGAGACCAGTCCGAGGGATGCCGGCACTGCGCCGTCGGCACGATCGATTATGGACCACGCACCCCGCCGGGCACGCTGCTTTACATTAAATCCTCGGTGACCGGCGACGAGGCCACCGGCGTCAGGCGCTACAAAGCCTGCAATCCTGATTTTTCCCATCAGATGACCGGCGATCAATGGTTCAACGAGACGCAGTTCGAATGCTGCCGCATGCTCGGCCAGCATGTCACGGAAACGGTCTTCGACGCCGTCGCTGATCGCAGCGACATCCCGAACCTGCCGTCGCAGGAGTTGTTCCAGCGCCTCGACCGCCAGTGGCACGCCCCCACTCACGCCGGCTCGGAATCCTTCATACGGCATGCCGAGCAGTTCAACCGCATCATGTCCGAGCTTTCATCGAACAGCGAGCTGAGATTCATGGACGGCCAGATCAACCCGACCTGGCATTACGCCTCCGCGAATACGGCGGTCACCGAAGGTGACGTGAAGATGCCCACCGAACCGGGCGAATTGCGGGCCGCTTATTACGTTTGCCGCCAGATGATCCAGCTCATGGAGAACGTCTTCCTCGATCTGGAGCTCGATGTCGATCACGAGCATCCTGCCAATCGCGGCTGGATGAATCTGTTTTGCAACTGGTCATGGTGTACCGTGTTCCGAGCCGTCTGGGCGGTGACCGCCAGCACCTACGGAAGCCGTTTCCGAGACTTCTGCGAGCGCCGTCTCGGCCTCACCGCGGTGAAGATGGTGGTTGAACACTGGACGGCGGTAGAGCGCGGAAGCCTCAAAGTGCAGGAAGATCTGAATTTCGTGGAGCGCCAGATTGCCCAGGCGGTGGCCGATCATCAAAAGAAGGATCCTGGCGCCTGGGCCTCCGGGGACGGCGAATCCCTCAAGTTCGGCCTCATCCGCCTCGTGGTCAGTACCCCATGATCAAAGTCGACGGTTCATCCGGCCAGTGTCTGCCCGTCGGCTTCGTCGTCGTGCGCGGTGAGACGCTGGTGTACATGCGAGTCCAGGATCACTTGCGGTCTATGGGATTGGCACAACAGGCCGTGGGCGCCATAAAGGATCAAGTCAAGCGTGTGGGCGACTGGCGCTTCGAGCAGCGCAACGTCATCTGCTTCCAAGACGCCTCCGGAAACAGTCGCCCCCTGGTCATCCGGCTGGAACCAAACCGCCTCAGACGCATTTTTGAGCGAGCCAAGCTCATGGCCCGCAAAACAGAGGACCCGTGCGGCGACGCATAGGAGGTCGCGTTCCAGACCGTCAGGCGCCGGCGCCCTGATGGAATCACCTGTTACTCGTTTCCCCCTACTCATTACCCGTTACTCGTTACCCTCCCCCTTCCACCAACCACCTCCAGCACCACGCGGCCGACGCAAAGCACGCCGAGTGATCCCGGAATCCAAATACTCATGGACAGGACAAAGCCCATATACGCCATGGGAAGCGCCACCAGTGTCGAGATGCCCCAAACGATGACGTTGGTCCGATCCGAGGTCGCGCCGCGCCAGGTGGGAATCATGCAGAGAAACACGTAGCCGGGAAAGGCAAGGCCGTAGGCGAGCAGAAAGATGCGATAGGCGGCTTCGCCATAGGTCAGCCCATCGCGAATTTCGTCGGCGCGGCGTTCGACCATGACTGCCGCGAGCAGACCGATCACGACGATCACCGCGATGCGCAACCATGCCCCTTCACCGATGCGCGCGGTGACCTCGCGGCTGTGGATTCCCATCGTGAACGACGCCTGCATCGTCAGGTGAACCATCAGCACCGCGACCCACGCCGGAGGTATGACGATCGTGTCGCCGTCGTGCTCGAACAGCGGCATGAGCATCCGCGCGTAAGCCAGGGACAGCACGATCATGGTCAGAAAGACGGCGCCAAATCCCAGGGCGAAGGCCCGCCGACCGGCCACCGGGGCCGTCGCCGATCGGGCGCGGTGAAAGGTCAGGTCGAGATAAGGGCACAAACCGAACCCGACCACGGCGGCCAGGGCGAACATCCACAGATCGAACTCGCCCAGACGCACCTGCCCGCCGGGCTGCCACAGTTCCTTGGTGAATGCGTCGGACCAGCCGAAGACCAGGCCCGCAGCGCAGAGCCCCAGCGACGCGAACGTCACCCAGACCCCGACGACCAGCGACTTTTGCCTGCACCGCGCCGAGGCATGGACGAACCACGCGGCTGCGAGGGCCAGGACGACAACGGGGATCCCGAACATCCGGGCATGGAGCCAGCCCAGGACGAATGCATGCAGGCCGATCGTCACCTCGCTGAACCGCACGCACATGTCCCGGTGCTGCGTGGCCATGCGCCGGCTGCCGGGGGCGGTCAGCAGGCACCCCATAAGGGCAGCCCCGAGCACGTTGGGCGCGGCGAAAGCGACCCAGCCCCAGAGGCCGAAGTCTCGCAACAGCAGGATGGGAAGAAACAGCCCGATGACCCAGGTCCATGACGAACCCAGGTAGCAGGCCCAGGCAAGGGCCGGGGCCCAGCCGCGGTCGAGTTTTTCCTGGCCTTCCACGTGCCGAATTCACCGACCCTTGCGCCGATGTTTCACAGCCCGATGACGGGCCTTGGGAGCGACGTGAAACTGGGCCGTGCAGCGCCCCACGCGCCGCTCGCGGCCCGTCTTGGCCTGGACCATCTGCACGACTTCCATGTCGATCTTGATGTTGAACTCGCCGCCGACGGCGACCAGTTCCTCGATCGGCTGCTGCGGCTCGATGCGGTACACCGCCGGACCGTGACACGGTCGCAGGAAGTCATAACACAGTTGCTTGCAGACGACCGTGTAATCGGTGCCGCACTTGCGAAACACGTACATGCCCCCGGCGATCTCGGCGTTGCCCAGCAGGGCCCCGCCGGCCATGGCGTTGTACCAGTTGCGATTGAACTTGCGGAAAGGCAGCACCGCCGAGAACGTACCGATGTCGCCCTTCTGGATCTTGATGCCGGACCGAAACGCCA
>CAUZBA010000451.1:0-2995 GCA_963577635.1 Phycisphaerae bacterium | reverse complement strand
CGCACGCCGCCGTCGCGCCTAGCAGACCCATGTTCCCGGGCGCATGCCACGCATGCTGCGCGGTCGTATATAGGGATCGTGATATCTTCGCCGTCACCTCGAAACCGATGGCATAGGCCGTCAGCAACCCTCGCCCGTCCACCCCCACCGCCTCCGCTATCGCCAGCGCCGCCGGAATCACCGGCGCCGTCGGCTGCCCGCCAGACCAGAAACTGTGGTCGTAATCCAGCGCATGGGCCGCCACCCCATTCGCGAACGCGGCCTGCTGCGCCGACGTCCGAAAGCCGTGGCCGATCACGCTCGACTCCTCCCTCGCCCCCTCCGCCCTCGCGAGCCCCGCAGCGATCGACCCCGCCTCATCCGCGCTCCCCGCCAGCGCCACTCCCAGGCAGTCCTGCAACCCGATTTTCGCAGTTTCGACTGCTGCTGACGGAATATCCGCAAACTCCATCTGCGTCGCGAATCGGGCTATACGTTCAGTCGCGGGGTATGGCATGGGGAGCTCCGGCGCGTGGCAAGATAGCGATCACCGAGTCAAATGAATCGCGTCCGGACCACCACGCCGGCGCGCTAGCTCGTTGCACGCCCTGCGGCCAGCGACAGGTCCTCGGCGAGCGCGGGCCATCGATGCGCCCACGGCCGGGCCGCCTCGATGGCGCCGGAAAGTCGAAGGACCTCCACGTCTGAATTGTGCGGCCCAATGATCTGGATGGAGAGCGGCATGCCGTTGGAGTGGGTCCCAAACGGCACCGCGGCCGCCGGAATGTGGGCGTGGTTGAAGAGTGTCAAGAACCCCGTAACCTTGCCTCCTCGCCCAATGCGCAGGGGAATATCCGCGATGCGCGGCGCCGGGCCCACCGCTCCGGTCAACAAGAAATCGTAGGAGCGGAACCACTCCTTGACCTCCGCCTCGAACAGTCGGTTCCGGCGCACGATCCGCCGGTACTGCCAGGCGAGCGCGCGACGGCCCGTCTCGTATACCGGCCGCAGTTGGTCCGTCAGGTCGTCGGCGTGGTTCTCGTAGAAGTCGGGTCTCATGATCTCCGCAGCGTGATAATGATCGCCGGAGTAGGCCCACGTGCCCGGCTCGAGCTCCTCAGGCGTCTCGATCACCGGCGGGCTCGCCTCGACAATCACGCATCCCAAGTCCCGCAAGAGGGCAGCCGCGTCTTTGATGAGCGCTGTCACCTCCGGGTCCACCTCCCCCGCGATCCCACCGAGGTCGTAGCTCACCGCGACGCGTTTGTTGCGGACGTTCCCCGTTGCGAAGCCAAAATAGTCCTCGTCTGGAAGGTCTGACGACGGGTCGCGGGGGTCGTAGCCTGAAACGGCCTGCATCAGCAAGGCGCTGTCACGCACGGTGCGCGTCATCGGGCCCGTATGCGAGCGGTCGGGCCCCGCCCGCCATTCCTGGACCGCCGGGATTCGCTGGTAGGTTGGTTTGATCGTGTAGATGCCGCAAAACGCGGCCGGCGTCCGGACGGAGCCGCCCGAGTCCGTACCCAGCGCCAGCGGGCCGAGGCCAACCGCGACCGACGACCCAGCACCCGCGCTTGAGAACCCGGGCGTACGCTCCGTATCCCACGGGTTGGTCGGCGGCGGCGTGAGCTTGCCGTTGATCGCCCCGGCCAGCGCGAACTCGGGAGTGTTCGTCTTCCCGGTGATGACCGCGCCCGCCACCCGCAGCCGGTGCACCATCTCCGCGTCGTCTTGGAAATTGTCCGCGAACGCCTTGGACCCATACGTGGTCGGCAACCCCCGCATCTCGAACGTGTCCTTGATGGAAACCGGCACTCCCAGGAGCATCGGCTTCTCGCCCGGGGTCAGCCACTGTCGTTCCGCAACCTTGGCCGCCTGCCGCGCGTCCTCGGTATTCATGGCCAAGAACGCGTGGAGGATCGGGTTGAGGCGCTCCGCGCGCTCGAACAGCTCCTCAAGCACTTCGACCGGCGAAAACTCCCGACGTGCGTACCCGTCAAGCAGCTGCGCGCCGGTCAGATGCCAAAATCCTCCATCTGCCATGTCACCCTCCTTGCGAACGCCAGGGCCGTGCGGAAGCACAGCCGAGCGACGCGATCGCCCTGTGCGAACCGACGAGCGTGTCTAGACGATGTCCCCTACGCCGGCTGAGACCCGGCCGCCAAAGCGGGCCCGGTTCGATTCGATCGTCCTGAGCTTCGCCTTTGCCTCTTCGGTGCGGTCGAGCGTCCCTGCGTCGGGGCCTTTGATCTTGAAGATACGCTGGGCTCTTGACCAGACGAGCTCCTGTTTGAGCGCGGGGTGGACGTGCTCGAACATCTTGTCCAGCGACGGCGTAATGTCCGGCCAGGTGCCCTGCGGGTGGGGATAGTCGTTGCCCCACATGGCGGTCTTGTCGAGCCACAACTCGGGGTCATCGATCATTTTCATGCCGACGTAGTCCTCTTCGAATGTAAAACTCATGTTCCGCGTAATGTAGTCGGTTGGCTTATGCGGCAGCGGGAATGTGCCGTCGGGCAGGCGGTCGTTCTGGCAACGGTCCATCCACTGGAACAGGAACGGAAGCCAGCCGATGCGGCACTCGCCGACCGTAAAGTGGAGCTTCGGGTGCCGTTCGAACATGCCGCTGAACACGAGCTGCGCGACATGCCTGCCCATGGGGATGAACGGCACCTGCGCGAAGTGCGCAAGCGACTGGCCAAACTCGTTGGGCGGATACGGCGTCCCCGCCGCGTCACCCACGTGTGTGCACAGCGGGATGCCCGCGTCTTCGGCGGCCGCCCAGAGCGGCTCCCAATCCGGCGAGAACACGGGGACCCCCGCGTCGCTGACACTGAACTCGACCGCCTTGACGCCGAGTGCGGCAAGGCGAAGGAGTTCGGGAGCGCAAGTTTCGGGGTGGTTCGCGTTCAGCCAGGGAAGCACGATGAGCCGGTCGGGGTCGGCGCTGTTGAGCTCAACGACGTAATCGTTGTACGCGCGATACACCGCCTTTTCGAGTTCCGGGTCCTTGAAA
>CAUZBA010000450.1:0-3013 GCA_963577635.1 Phycisphaerae bacterium | reverse complement strand
ACCGAATGGATCGCAACCACCTTAAGGGTGCTCAAGGGGACAAGATCAACGCCCTAAGCGCTGCGATCGGCTTCAACCTCCGCAAGCTGCTCAAAGGCATCTTGCTGCGCCTGTATTGGCTGCAGCTCAGACGCACGATCACGTCAACCTGGTCCACTGCCGTCGGCCACGCTGCCTGACCGCGTTCCGACCACCCCATGGTTAACGAGAAATGAGCATGCTATAGACAAGCCTGGGGTACTTTTTCAGGGATGACTATCTACACGGCACGATTCGGTAGCGGTGTGGTCATCAATTGACCGCTAAAAACGGCTGCCGCCCGATAACCCATTTGGCGCGGGGCGCTCCCGGCAGATCCGGATTTCGTCTAAGTTCCGGATGGCACTGGAATTGAAATACAGTCTTGACGTTCGGTAAATATTAATATAACATTTACCTAAAATCAGATCAGTTTAACATTCAAGCGGGTCACCGTAAATGGTCGAATCACGAGCGGACAGGACGACTCGGAACCCTAGATGTTGGGTGCCGTGCCGACGCGACGTACTACGGAAGGCAGACCGGAAGGTCGTGCAGGAGGTCGCAGACCATGACCAACCCGCTCGTGATGCTCGGTCCAGGTGGCGATTACGTTGTGAGGTACGAGGCGCAGGGAAATCGCTTGCAGCGCACCCTTGGCGGTACCGGTGGCGCCTCGTCCGATACCCGGAACTCCGGCGGCTTCGCCGCCTTTGCCGGCTGGCTTGGCCGCAGGGGCAAGAAATCGAAGCACCGCGCGTCTGGCGGCGAGCCGGCAGGCGACGGACAGAACCCAATAAAGAGCCGGAAGGCCGGCATCGGGGACGGAATCGGGGACGGCGTTGGGGAAAACGTAGCGAGCACGGGAACTGGGGTGACCACACCAAATTGCTTGCGGCTGCCGGACCTGTTCGAGCGGTCGCTGTCCAGCGAACCGGCGGGCGTCTACACGGGCCGGTACGTGGGCCCCGAGTCAGGCCGCGAGACGGTCCAGGGCCGCCACGACGTTGCGACGGGAAGTCCTGCGACGGGATATACGTTGATCGGGGCGTCCGCGACGGCGGTCGTGACCAATCAATTCCTGCGACGCTCCAAGGTCGGGCCACAGACCGTCGTGGCGAGCCATGTTGCGGCAGGCCATGTTGCGGCAGCCAGGGAGGCACACAATGAACGTCACTCCGAAGCAACTTCACATCCTGCGGCGCATCCGCGACGAACGAATGACGCATGGTTATTCGCCGACCATGCAGGAACTGGCCGACGAACTGGGTGTCAGCAAGGTCACCATATTCGAACACGTCGAAGCGCTGATCAAAAAAGGTGCCTTGTTGCGACAGCCCAACAAGGCACGCTCTTTGCAGGTCAATCCTGACCAGGACCTGCCGGACGAGCATCGCAATACGCGTCTGCCGTTTGTGGGAACGATCGCCGCCGGGATGCCCATCGAAGCCGTGGAAGATCCTCAATCGATCGACCTCGAAGAGCTGTTCGCATCCGAAGCCAAGGGCAGCGGCGCCGGACGGTTTGTCCTGCAGGTCCGCGGGGATTCGATGATCGACGAACACATCCGCGAGGGCGATTTCGTCGTCGTCGAACAGCGACAGACGGCACGAAGCGGTGATACGGTTGTGGCGTTGCTGGAAGACGGTGAGGCGACGCTGAAGAAGCTATATCGCCGGCGCGGAAAGATCGTCCTCCAACCGGCTAACGAGGCCTATGAGCCGATCGTTGTCGATCACTGCGAAATCCAGGGAGTCGTGGTCGGCGTCATCAGGATGTATCGGTGAAGAAGCGATCCGGCGCAGGGCGCGCCGGAATAAACTCCGCGACGACAAAGTGGGCGCGTGCGTAGGGCGATGGCTGCGATCCGACCCCGGCTTCCCGGCTTCCCGGCTGCCTGCTGGCACGAACCGGTGGGCCCGGATATACTCCGTGGTTCGAATAGCAGGCTCCGCAGCGAGGCAGGCCCATGTATGCGGTTATTGAGGACAGCGGCACTCAGATCAAGGTCGCCGAGGGCGACGTGATCCAAGTGGCCAAGCGCGAACTTGCGGCCGACACGGCGACGATCACGTTTGACCGTGTCCTGATGGTGGGCGACGGCGACAAGGCCAAGGTCGGTGACCCGCTGGTCAAGGGTGCCAAGGTCACCGCCGACATTCTCGCTCAGGGCCGCACCGACAAGGTGACGGTCATCAAGTTCAAGCGCCGCAAGGACTACAGGCGCAAGAAGGGGCACCGGCAGGACTACCTGAAGGTGAAGATCACTTCGATCAAGCGCTGACGCGACCGCATGGTCGTCGTCCCATGAAACATTTTCGCGAAGAGCTCTGGTTCAACACGCCGCACCGGCGTGACACCGTCAACATCACCGACAAGGTGGAGCAGGTTGTCCGCCAAAGTGGCGTGCAGAACGGGCTGTGCTTGGTCAACACCATGCACATCACGGCCAGCGTCTACATCAACGACGCGGAGCAGGGGCTGATCGACGACTACGAGAAGTGGCTCGAGAAGCTGGCGCCGCACGAGCCGATCAGCCAGTATCTGCACAACAACACGGGTGAGGACAACGCCGACGCCCACCTGAAGCGGCAGGTCATGGGTCGGGAGGTCGTCGTGGCGATCACCGACGGCAAGCTCGACTTCGGTCCGTGGGAGCAGATCCACTACGCCGAATTCGACGGCCGCCGCCGCAAACGCGTCCTGGTCAAAGTCATCGGTGAGTAGAAATCATTTCCCGGAGGACAGGAACACAGGATTGACAGGATCAACACGATGATTCCTCGTGATGATCCAGACTGAGCCGTCTTTCCAAAACTAAATCACGCTCCCGATCCAATCCGGTAAATCCTGTAAATCCTGTGAATCCTGTCACCTCTTCAATGTTGCGGCAGACGTTCAATTTTGGATTGGACAGGATTAGCCCGCATTTCTCACGACTCTATTGAAAAGGTTGGTCTTTCTGGCATAAGGGAAGTTGCGAGCAACCTTTATT
>CAUZBA010000449.1:0-3017 GCA_963577635.1 Phycisphaerae bacterium | reverse complement strand
TGGCCTGGCGGCCGGTAGGTGATCGTGCCAGTGACCGTGCAGGCCCGGCCTCTGAGGTTGTCGCCGCCGGCGGCGAACGCGGCATGGATCGTGACCGTCTGACGCCCGCCGGCGGGCAAGGTCATGTGAACCTCATCGTGCAGCGAAAACGGTGCGATCTGGTCAACGGTGACCGTGTATTGACTTGCCACCAGGGGAAGCGGCACGGAGTTCGGGTTGCGCAGCTCCACGGTGACCTCGACCTGTGCGCCCTGGTCGGTCTGTTCCACGATGGTGACGTGCGTGACCTTTGCTGACGGCCGCTTGAGCACGTTGAGGTCGATCTTCGGCGGCGAGCAGCCGGTCGCGACCAGTGCAACAAGAATAAGAATGGTGTAACGCATGAGGCGAGTCCGTGCAACGAGTGCATCAGGATAGTTGACCCGCGCCGATACCGGCAAACGGATTGCGATCAGGACCGCTCTGGCCCACCCGTTTCGACGGCCGCCACCGCTGCCTGCGCCTTCGCCGGGGCCTGCGTTGTCGACTCAAGGACGCCGCGGGCGCGCGGCCACAGAAGCAGGGCCTCACCGACCATCCACGCTTCGAGACCGAGGGTGGCGACTGCGATAAAGATCAGGGTCCAGTTCGGTGCGTCTGCGGCGATCCATCCGGGCAGCGACATGAGCATGGCCCAGGCGGGCATGACCAGCATGAACAGCAGCGGCAGGATGAGAAAGAAGACGGGCTTGCTGCGGCGCCAGAGGTAAAAGGTGATCACCAGAAACGACAGGCCGCCCAGCAGCTGGTTGGTGGCGCCGAACATGGGCCAGAGGATCAGCCCGCCCCTGCCGGCGTTCTGCCACGACCAGGACCCGCCTGGCGCGGGCATCGCCGCCATCGCTGCAGCGATCAGGATGGCGAAGATCGTTGCCCCGTGCTTGTTGGACAGCCAACTGACCGGATTGGCGGTCAACGGGTTGACGTGTTTCGCCTGTTTCTGTGCCCATATTCGCCGGCTCTCTTCTACCGCCAGGCCGCATTCGGGGCATTTTCTAGGAACGTTGTCGGCCATGTCGAAATCGCACCGGGCGCAGGAGCCGGTACGGATTGACGGAAGAAACGTCGCCGCCAGTTCCTGCACGACGTAGCGCTGCAGGCGGCATGCGGTGTCAAGCGTCGTGCCCGCGAACGATGCGACCAGCACGCCCATGAGGGCCATCGCCACCGATCCGCCGATCCCCATGGCCTTCAGGAAATTCGCGGCGCCGTCCACGAACGCGCCTATCTTGGCTCCGAGACTGCCCGCCGCCGTCCACGACGCATAGCGCGCGTCCCACGCCTCGTGGCCCAGCAGAACCGACCCGTCGGTTGCCTTGACGCCCAGACCGAGACCCGCCACGCACGCAAGGATCACGAGCGTGGCCAGGAACCCTTCGGTCAACATTCCGCCGAACCCGACGAAGCGCGCATCCGGCTCCTTCATCAACTGCTTGCTGCTCGTGCCGCTCGAGACCAGGCAGTGAAATCCGCTGATCGCACCGCAGGCGATGGTGATGAACAGGAATGGGAATATCACCGGCGCCGCCTCCGGCTCCCACTGCACCATGGGCGCCGCGATCTCCAGTGGCTGGCGGGCCATGCCCTCGCCCGGCGCGGCGCCACCGGCCACGGCGGCCACCGTCAGCCCCGCCACGATCAGCGCCAGGGCGGTGAGCAGCTGCAGGCTGTTGATGTAGTCGCGCGGTTGAAGCAACGTCCAGACCGGAAGGACCGACGCCACGTACGAATAGATCAGAAGAACGATGACCCATGTCATGGTCCGCCATTCAGCCAGTTGACTGTTGAAGCTGCCCAGCCAGCCCTGATCGCCGAAGACGACCGCCACGTACATCAGGGCCAGAGCGAGCAGCGATGGTATGAGCAGCTTGACCCCTTTGCGGTGCAGCCGCATGCCGATGAGGATCGCAATGGGGATCTGGATCAGGCAGGGAAAGATGGCGGCCGAGTACTTCTTGAATACGGCAGCGATTACCAGTCCGAATATCGCCAAAACAATGGTGAGGGCCATGAACAGAACCAGCAAAAACAGCAGGCGCACGCGGCGGTTCAGGAGGCGACCCGCGATGTCCCCGACGGTCTGCCCGTCGTTGCGCAGGGAAACGACCAGGGCCCCGAAATCGTGGACGGCGCCGATGAAGATGCTGCCCAGGACGACCCACAGGAGGGCGGGAAGCCAGCCCCACATCACCGCAATGGCCGGCCCCACGATCGGTCCGGTTCCCGCGATGCTGGTGAAGTGGTGGCCGAAGACGATCTGTTTCGGTGTCGGGATGTAATCGTTGTCGTCGCGCAGGCGATGGGACGGGCAGACGGTATCGGCCGCGAGGTTGAAGATCCTGATGCCGAGCCAGCGACCGTAGGTGTGGTAGGCGATGAGAAAGGCGACGCCGGCGCCCACCGCGATCAGTAACGTCTCCATGGCAGCGGCATTATAGTTGCATGTTGAGCGACCGAGATGCGGTCGCTCAATGAAAGTTGCCCCTGCCGCTGCGCGACCCGAATGTTGCCACGTGGCTTCTCGTGAGGTCGCTGCCCCGCAACGCGCGGGCGCGGAGTTGTGCCGTCTATCGGGCGGCGCGACCTGATGACAGCCGCCGTGCCAGCTGTCGCCTCATCGTTTCGACTTCGAGTTGAAGGTGCTTTAGAGCACCGCCGGGTTCCATCGCCAGAAGCGTTTCGGCCGCGATCGGTTGGCCGTACATTGAGGCGATCCGGCCGACGGCGCGGGGCAGGCTGCGGTTCCGTGGCCAGACGTCATGAGCGCCCTCGATGGCGACGGGGATCACCATTGGCAGGGCCCGTTTGATCAGGACCATCGTGCCGGGCGCGAACGGGGCGGTCGTGCCGTCGAGCGTGCGCGTCCCTTCCGGAAACACGACGAGGGCGTGCCCCTCGCGCAGCACATTGACGCACCGTCGAACGGCGCTGATGTCGGCCCCGTCCTGGTCGATGGGGATGGCCCGTAACGTGCGAAT
>CAUZBA010000448.1:0-3030 GCA_963577635.1 Phycisphaerae bacterium | reverse complement strand
AGATTTTCACGAAGACGTCTTACAACTTCACGCGTTGGCGGTGGCACGCTGTTGCGCTGTCGCTCGTCATCATCGCCGCCGGCGTCGCGGCGATCGTCTCGCGAGGCGGCCTGCCGATTGGTATCGACTTTTCGGGCGGGACGATCATCGTCGTCAAGTTCGACCAGGACGTCACTGAAGACCAGGTGCGTCAGGCCGTGGATCCGATTCCGGGAGAGGAGGTCGTCCAGCAGTACGGCAACGCCGCGGACCGCGAGTGGCTGGTTCGGCTGGCGCAGACCGATGCGGCGGAGGGCGCCGGTCTCGAGCAAGGCTCCCAGCAGATTCTCGACGCTATTCGAGATGCCGGCCTGCCGACATTCGAGCTTCTGAGCAGGGAAATTGTCGGACCGGTCATCGGCGCCGACCTGCAGCGACGCGGGATCTACGCGACGCTGGCCTCGATCTTCGCTATCGCTCTCTATATCGCGTTCCGGTTCCGGGTTTCGTTTGCGCTGGGCGCCGTGCTTGCCGTCTTTCACGACATCGTGGTCACCGTGTCGTTTCTCGTCTTCTTTGGCTTTGACCTGACGCTGAACATCGTGGCCGCGCTTTTGACGATCACCGGATACTCGGTCAACGACACCATCGTGATCTTCGATCGCGTGCGAGAGAACATGCGGTCCATGCGCCGGGATTCGCTCGACAACGTTGTGAACGTCAGCGTCAACCAGACGTTGTCGCGTACCGTCATTACCTCTGGTACGACCTTCGTCGCGGTGCTGGCGCTGTATCTGTTCGGTGGCGAAGTGCTGCGCGGCTTCGCGTTTACGATGCTTGTCGGTGTTATCAGCGGCACCTATTCAACGGTGTTCATCGCTTCGGCGATTGCGATCGTCTTGAGCAAGCGAAAGCAGGCATCGGCGGCGCCAGCGCCGGCGGCGGCCACCGGGCGTCCGGGCGCGAAGAGCCGCCCGGCCACTATTGGGCGGCCGGACGCCAGGATGAGTCCGGGGCGCAAGGCGCGCGGCGCGCGAGCCTCTTGATGGGAGGCAGCAGCAGGCGGTGACCGACGATCGACTGTTCTGGTCACTTGGTCGCTCCTGCGTGCCGCCCGCTGTCTACCGCCTGTCCCTGTGACGTATTTCATCGCCGCGCTGCTGGGAGTGGTCCAGGGCCTGACCGAGTTTCTGCCCATTTCGTCGACCGCGCACCTGCTCGTCGCGGCGCGACTGCTTGGCTACGAGGATCCCGGTGGTGCGTTCATCGTGATGATTCAGCTCGGCTCGATCCTGGCCATTGTGTGGCTGTATCGCGTGAAGCTTGCGACAGTTGTCCGCGGCCTGCCGTCGGATAGGGACGCGCAGCGCTTCGCGCTGATGCTCCTGGTGGCGGTCGTGCCGGCGCTGGTAGCGGGGGCGTTTCTTGCGGAGTATGTGCAGACGGTGCTGTATGAGAGCGTTCGCGTGATCGCCGGCGCACTGATCGCGGGAGGCGCGGTCATGCTACTGGTTGAGCGGTTCCGGCCCGCGCCGGTGGTGCTGGATGCTGAGAGCATGCCGGTCTCGCGGGCCTTCGGCGTGGGCGTATGCCAGGTGCTGTCGCTCGTGCCTGGCGTGTCGCGCTCGGGCGCGACGATTGTCGGCGGGATGCTGATGCGGCTCGATCGGCCGGCGGCGGCCGAGTTCTCGTTTTTTCTGGCCATACCGACGATGGTGGCCGCATTCGTCTACCAGCTCGTGCAGGTGCGAGCTGATTTGGGGGTTGATCGAGCTGCGGAGATCGCGATCGGCTTCGTGATGGCCTTCATCGCGTCGGCGGTCGTCGTGAAGCCGTTCCTGTCTGTCGTACGGCTGTCGGGCTTTGCGCCGTTCGCGTGGTACCGCATCGCCTTCGGGGCCGGGCTGCTGGCGATGATTCGCGGGAGTTAGTCATGCAGTGGCTGCGCCGCAGCTTCATCGCCGGGTTCTTCGTGACCGTGCCGCTGGTGATCAGCGTGGCGGCGCTGGTGTGGATATTCGGTATCATTGACGGCTTTACAGCGCCGCTGGCGGCGCGGGTGCTCGGCCGGGAAGTGCCCGGAATCGGCCTTCTGATTACGATGCTGGTTGTGCTGGCCGTTGGCGCGGTGGCGACCAACGTCATCGGTCGACGCATGCTGGCGCGCGGCGAGCAATGGCTGATGCGCGTCCCGGTGTTCAGGACGATTTATGCGCCCGTCAAGCAGCTCGTCGTGGCCTTTTCGCCCGACAACGAGTACGGGTTCAAGCGGGTCGTGATGATCGAGGATCCCGTCCGCGGGAGGACGCTGGGGTTTCTCACGAAGGAGTTCACGGTCGATCGGGGGCAGGGAAGAGAATCGCTCGTGGCGGTGTATGTGCCCACGAACCACCTATATCTCGGTGACGTAACGATTTATCCTCGGACGAGCGTGTTTTTTCCAGACGTCACCGTTGAAGAGGGTATTCGTATTTTTCTCACGGGGGGGATGTCGCTGCCCGATCGGGTTCGCGAGACACGCAACGATGGCGCCGCGGGCGGCGCTCCTGTTTAGGTACACGAGTCTCCCGGTCATGTTCGCGGTCGCGCGGGGGACGAGCGGTTGACGTAATCACGCTTCGGCGTCTAAGGACAGAATTCACAATATGGATACGCAGCTCATCATCTATCTCATTCCGGTCGCAGGGTTGCTGGCCCTGGGCTACGCGTTTCTTCGTGCTCGCTGGGTTGGACAGCAGGACGCTGGCAACGAGCGCATGGCAGAAATTGCCGCGGCCATCTCGGAGGGCGCCCGTGCCTTTCTGAACCGGGAGTACCGGGTGCTGGCGATCTTTGTCGCCGCCGTGGCTGCGCTGCTCGTCACGGTGAACCTGGGTAATTCGCAGTCGTCGCCGCTTATCGCCGTGTCGTTCGTGACCGGCGCGCTCTGTTCGTCCCTGGCCGGGTTCATCGGGATGACCGTGGCCACTAAGGCCAACGTGCGCACGACCCAGGCAGCCCGCACCGGGCTGGCGTCGGCGCTCGGCGTCGCCTTCTCGGGCGGCCTCGTCA
>CAUZBA010000447.1:0-3038 GCA_963577635.1 Phycisphaerae bacterium | reverse complement strand
TGAATCTCGGGATGTTTGGATATGTTTTCGTCAAGCATTGGGGATCAGGATCTGAGCTGTAGGCATTAGATTCTTCCGCTGTAACTTCTCTGCACGGTGACGAGAAGTCTGGGAGAGTTCGCAGTTCAGAGTTCAGGATCGGAACGGCATGATAACCCATCGCGATTGGATCGAATCTGCCCTGAACTCTGAACTTCGAAGCGTAGCGGAGATCCGCCGTGGCCCGAAGGGCTCAGGCGGGCTGAACCTCTGAACCCTTGCGGGTCAAGCCCGCGTTGGGCATCCGGCGTCCGTTGAACCAGCGGCCTATAATAATATTGCTGAAGAGAGGGACTCATTTTTTATGTATGCAATCAGGTCGATGTGCCGGAATCTACTGGTGATTGCCGGCGGAGTGGTGCTTCTGGTGGCCGCGCCATCAGCTCGAGCGATCATCGGCGACGGCACCGATCCCGCGGCGGATTTCGCCTTCGAAGCGACGGCCCTGCCGCAGAACAGCACCTTCGCCGTTGATGACAACCCGAATGCGACCTGGGTCTTTCCCTGCATCGGCGCTTCGTGCGGGGGCAGCGATGATCTGGCCATCCTCGGGCAGGATCAGGTGGACCCCGTCACCGCGCGCGTGTTCGAGTTTCCAACCGGCGGGGGCCCCGGCACGCGGGCCAACGGCTCTTCCGGCGTCAAGGAGGTTCTGGCGGTCGGTCTCGACGACGCCAATCCCGGCGCCGGCGACTTCACCAACAGCCTGCTGGGATGGCGGCACGACGGGGGTGCCCTGGACGTGGATTCCGATCCGTTCACGTTCGACATCGCCGCGTCGGTCAACTACGGCGCGTCGTCAGCGGGCAGCCTGTTCAAGCCGCTCGGCTTTCAGATCTCCAGCGGGACCCCCGTGGGGATCGGGGACAGGGCGTTGGAAATCAACTTCATGGTTGGTGCCGGCAATTTCGACAATGATACGCCTGGGGCTCCGACGACTTGTCCGGGACGGTTCGACCGGCTCCTTCTCTGGGACGGCTACGGGGCGGCAAGCAACTACGGCGTCCATGTCATCGACGTGCCCGATCTCGACATACGCCAGCGGCACGTCTATCGCATCACGACCGACAACCTGCCCAAGTTCTCGGGTGACGGCGCGATCCCGGGCGTCGACTCCCGCCAGGTGAAGCTCTACCTCGACGACACGACCAACCCGATCTTCGACGGCTTTCTGCAGACGTTCACCAACGAGTCCAGCCGGCTGGAGATCTCGACGCGGGCCGACTGCACCCAGTGCTACATCCACGCCGACGTCGAGTTCATCCGCGCCCTGGACGGCACGAGCCTCATGCAGGCTCCGGTGACACCTCCGGAACCGAAAAACATCATGATCGTCAGTTCCGGCCTCAACGCTCCGGACACGGTGTACATGCGCAACAACATCGGCGCGTTGTCGCAACGGCCGTTCGACGGGGTGGCGACCTGGGTGGCGGTGGATCAGGTGGCCCGGCTTCCCAGCGGCCGCCTGCGCCTCCCGGACAACGAGTTTCAGGGCGCGAATCTGGGCCGGACGGTCGTGTGGCGCCGCTACAACGATCCCTGGATGCACCAGGGCGCTGTCGGGGACCTTCAACAGATTCAGGCCTCCGGCGGGATGGACAACAACTTCCTGGCGGTGCGGCTGGGGAACCCGCCGCGCGGCGTAACGATGGACTGGTTTGACGACACGTGGTGGGACCAGATTTCCCGCAACATCGGCATGATGGCCCACGTCGCCGACGCAGGCGGAACGGAAGGGCTGCTGATCGACCTGGAAGGATACACCTCGGTGCTGTGGGGATACGAGCAGTTGCAGGCGGTCGACCCGCAGGCATACGCCAACAAGAGCTTCACCCAGGTCAAGGACAAAGTTCGGCAGCGCGGCCGGGAGCTTGGCCAGGCGATCAGCGCGGAAGATCCCGACGCGACGCTCATGTTCTTCACGGGAGCGGGTTTCGTGGCGTTCCAGATCAACCACCTGGAGTGGACTTCCATCGAGGACGCCCCGAGCGGCCTGATCGCGCCGTTCATAGACGGCGTCCTGGAGGGCACGAGCGCCGAGACGACGATCATCGACGCCAACAGCTGGAAGAAATGGAACACCGAAGACGCCGAGTTCGAGCTGGGCCGCGACCTGGTCGCCTTGGAGGCGCTGGGCCTTTCCGAGGTGCCGGGTCTGTACGCCGACAAGGTGAAGGTCGGGTTCACCTTCAGGCTCTCGTACAATCCCGGCGAATCGGAGCCTGGAGACCAGTTCGACTCGGCCAACCCGAATGCCAACTTCTACTCCCCGGCACAACTGGAGTCGGCGGTGAGAAAGGCGATCGAGTACGGGGACGGTTCCGTGTTGTTCTGGGAGGGACTTGGCAACTGGTGGCTGGACAGCCCCAATGCCGTACCGTTTGACGGGGCGCCGGTGGGCGATTGGAGCAGATGGGTTGACCCTGTCTACTGGCAGGCGGTGAACAACGCGCGGGTGTTCTTCAGCGCGGCCCAGGTGGCGGCGCCCGAGCCGGGAACCGCGGGGGTGCTCCTGGGCGGCGCGTTAATTGCGTCGATGCGGCGGTGGGCGAGCAGGTCTTAGGTTCTTTCGTTGTCACTCCTGCGCACGGCGCCAAGAGTAGTGTTCAGAGTTCAGAGCTCAGGATCGGAAATAGATGTTGACCTATTGCGATTGGATCGGATCTTCACTGAACACTGAACCCCTGAACTCTTACAGGCGCAGCCCGCAGGCCCCGAGAGCGAGATGAGACGAGCGAACGCAAGAACGAATCCGGCCCGGGGGCGAACGCGGTCGTGCCCTGGCCGCTGCGGCGTTTGCCGGCACCTCGGCCTGGTGGCGGCGTGCCTGGCGGTCCTCGCGGTTGCCGCCGTGCCGGGTCACGGTGTCGAGATCACGTTGCAGGGGCCCGCCGTCGTGGAGGATGCTCGCCTGATGCAGACCGGCCCCGGCGCCGACGCCGGCAACCTGGCGAACGGTGATCTGTTGTCTTACGACAGCGGCATTCCAACCGACGAGT
>CAUZBA010000446.1:0-3069 GCA_963577635.1 Phycisphaerae bacterium | reverse complement strand
ATGAAAAAAACGATACGACTAGGGCTGATCGGCAGCGGAGGCTTTATGCGCGGCGTGCATGTGCCGCGCATTGCCGGCGACGGGCACGTCTCGCTGGTCAGCATCACCGAGCCGGACCCGAAACAGTTCCGACCTCTGATCAAGCAGTGGTCGACACCGATTGCGCGGTACGGCGACGCGGCCGAGATGCTCCGCAACGAGAAGCTGGACGCGGTCATGATCGGCTCGCCGCACGCACTTCATTTCGAACAGGCCCGGCTGGCACTGGAAAAGAATCTGCACGTGATGGTGGAGAAGCCGCTGACCATTTCGTCCCGCGACTCTGCGCACTTGCTGCGATTGGTGAAAAGAAAGAATCGGATGCTGCTGGTCAGCTACCAGCGCCACTTCAGTGCTCCGTACGTCTACGGGCGCGAGCTGATCCGCCGGGGCACGCTCGGTGAGCTGCGCGGCGTCGTGTCGTACATCAGCCAGGACTGGAGCGAGGCCGAGGGCTGGCGTCTCGATCCGAAAATGTCCGGCGGTGGCATGTTCATGGATACCGGCAGCCACCTGGTGGCCGCCACGCTGTGGATGACCGGCCTGGAGCCGATCGATGTTCACGCCCGTATGGACCTCGCGGGCATGAAGGCGGACATCAACGCGGTGGTCAACGTCCGCTTCAAGTCCGGTGCGCTCGGCACGCTCAACACCTTCGGCAACGCCGCATTCCACGATGAGTGCATCGCGATCCACGGCAGCAGGGGTGTTCTGACGTTCCACCAGCACGGCTGGCAGATTCGGCAGGTGCTTCTGAACAACAAGCCGCTGAAGGTTCCCGCCCGCGTCAAAGACACCACGCCCGACGCGGCATTCTTCCGCTGGATCCGCAACGGAGGGCGCGGATACGAGTTGCCGCACTTTGCCCTTCAGGTGGCCAGGGTCTCCGAGGCGGCCGTCGAGTCCGCCGGGAAGGGTCGAACCGTGCGCGTCGCGAAGACGGCCGGGGCCTAAAGGACGCAAATACAAAGACTTGACCAGGAAGAAAGCAGCTCGTACAATTCATCTAGACAGGCTAGATTTATGAGGATAGACCCATGAGGACGAGCTGGCCGCTCCAGGACGCGAAAAACCGCCTCAGTGAGGTCGTGGAAAGGGCTCGAACCGAGGGTCCGCAAAGGATCACCCGCCACGGACGGGGAGCTGCCGTCCTAATGTCCGTGGAGGATTTCGAAGCGCTGACCGGGTGCGGCGGAAGTCTGGTCGACTTCCTTCGGAAATCTCCACTGTGCGGGGCCGACCTGGATCTGTCCCGTGGTCATGACATGGGTCGGCAGATCGATCTTTGAGTTACCTGCTCGACACTTGCGTGATATCGGAGCTAACCAAGCCCAGACCCGAGCCACGGGTTGTCGAGTGGGTGGGCCGCCATAACGAAGCGGATCTGTGCCTGAGCGTGATCACGATCGGGGAGATTCGAAAGGGGATCGCCCGACTTCCAGACTCCGCCAAGCGAAGGGACCTGGACGAGTGGTTGAACCAAGATCTACGCAAACGCTTTCATGGACGTATTCTCAGAATCGACGTCGATACCGCTGAAACCTGGGGCGTTCTGTCAGCTCGAGCTGAAAAGGAGGGCCGGCCCGTGCCCGTCTTGGACGGGCTCATCGCCGCAACTGCCCACGCCGCACATCTCACCATTGTGACCCGCAATTCGACTCACATGGCTGCCACCGGCGTAGAGATCGTCGATCCGTGGGCGGATTGATGACTCGATGTTTATTAACCGGTTCGGTCTGGAGCAATGTCCACCGGCCGGTAGCCGCCTCGCATGCGGAAGTAAACGATCAGTGAGAGATAGCAAATCAGCAGAAACGCGGGCAATACGGCAGCCGTAAACAGCGTGCTCTTCTTGGCGTTGACCTGGATCTCTGTCACGACCTGGCGATCCCCGGCGTCGAGGGCGTCAACCTTAAGCCGATCAACCGCTTCGTAGCTGCCGTAGATGCTGGTCTTCGGTTCATCCCCGATGAGTTGCTGGTGCAGCGCCGGATCGGCCGCCTTGATGTCACGGCTGGCCCTCGTGTCCTGAATGTAACCCAGGCCGGGCGAACCCAGCACACCGATACCGAGCACGCCCGCGGCGGCGACCGTGTTCAGCGTCATGGCCCCGCCGCGAGGAAATCGATCCGCGACAACCCCGAGCATCATGGGCCAGAAGAACGCCTGCCCCGCGCCGTAGATCGTCGCCGCCAGGAGGATGATCGAACCCGTCGCATTGGACATGAAGATGAGGCCGACGATGGCGATGGCCGAGCTGATGGCGAGAACCCCCAGCGGGTTGAATCGGCGCACGAGTGGACCGGCGCAGAATCGCAGCAACATCATGATCGTCGCCGTGTAGACCAGCACCCATCCGCCGTCGAGCCCGAGCCCCCAGAGCTTTTCCACTTCCGGCTGCATCAGATCCTTGATCCATTGATCGGTCGAGACCTCCGTCGTGCCCGAGACGATCATGATCAGCATGAGGGCGACGAACAGCCACTGCCCGACCGACCGCACGTAGAGTCCGAAACCGACCAGCAGGACCCCGCCGATGCCGTAGCGCCACGCCTGGGTCAACTCGAAATACCGACTGATCTCGCCGACCATCAGAAAGATGATGATCAGGGCGCCTGCGATGCCGATTTCCTGGAGCATGGCCCGGTAGGAAACACCCGCCTGCACGCGCTCCTGCACGGGAAAACGGCAACGGATCATCATCAGGCCGTACACCAGCGTGGGGATGAGCAACAGAGCGACTTTCCACTGCGAACCGATCGGCGCGCTGCTGAACCCGCCCACCAGGCCGCTCGGATTCAGCGCCAGCGACATCATGCCGCTGATGACCAGTCCGCCCGGCCATGCCGCATGGAGAATGTTGAGCCACTTGCTCTTATCGTGGCGGTAGATGGTGGCCACGGCCGGGTTGATCACGGCCTCGACGGTGCCGTTTCCCAGGGCCATGAGAAAAGTCCCCCAGTACAGCCCGTCGTAACCGGTCGCAAGGATCGTGATGACGCACGATCCCGCGTGGCAGACGAAAGCGAA
>CAUZBA010000445.1:0-3072 GCA_963577635.1 Phycisphaerae bacterium | reverse complement strand
CCGATTCCCACGGAATTGGGGCTATGTTGCCACCGTGCGGCCCAACTCAATTCCCAATGCACTTCCCGCTGGTGGACGGCCGACCGGTACGGCCGTAATCATAGCCCGGAGCCTGGATAATCTAGTGTACACCGTGGATGGCCAGGTGGTTCATTCTTGTGAAATAATTCCTCAGTTTGTAAAAAACTCACAGAGAACCTCACGGGGTGCGGACGTCGCGGGGCAGACCTAGGCAAATTGACGCAAACAACTTATTTGAAATTGTTTATATACGAATCAGATCTTGGAAAAGGCCCCCGGAATCGGTCGATCGTGGCCTTGGCACCGCAACGGCAGGGTCCGATTTCGTTAAACTTGACACTCGAAGGCGGACCTCTACCATGGCGAGCCGCCACGGTTGATTGATTCATCGGTTGACGGCCGAGTTTTTCTAGGATTTTTGTGGGATGTCATTTTAACGTCTTCTAAGTAAATAGTTTAGGAAATGTCTCGCGCCGGTCGGGGCGGGATTCCCATGGACAGGTTCCGATAATAGCCAGGAGCACGGCAATGGCATTCGTTCTACCGGATCTACCGTACGATCACGCGTCACTGCAGCCGGTGGTCGGCACGCAGACCATGCAGATTCACCACGGCAAGCATCACGCGGCATACGTGACCAACCTGAACGCTGCCGTCGAGGGGCTCAACGTCGGTGACGACGTCAACACGCTCATTGGTGACCTTGGCGCGATTCCCGAATCAAAACGCGGCGCCGTGCGCAACAACGCCGGCGGCCACGCCAATCACAGCCTGTTCTGGCCTTGCCTGGCCGCGAAGGGCAGCGGCGGCGGCGGTCAACCGTCGGGTGAACTGGCCGCTGCAATCGATAGCGCCTTCGAAAGCTTCGATGCCTTCAAGGCAGCCTTCGCGAAGGCGGGTGCCACGCGATTCGGCTCCGGGTGGGCGTGGCTCGGAGTCGGCGACGACGGCAAGCTGTGCGTCTGCTCGACGGCTAACCAGGACAACCCGCTGATGGGCAGGCCCTACGCGGATTGTCCCTGCAAGCCGATCCTCGGCCTCGACGTCTGGGAGCACGCGTACTATCTGGATTTTCAGAATCGCCGCCCCGACTACATCGCTGCATGGTGGGATATCGTGAACTGGGATCAGGTCGCGAGTAACTACGCCTCAGCCAAATAGATCCTCATCAGTAGCGAGAGATCTATAATGGCGGCCTGATGCGAAAGTTCAGTTTGCGGGCATGTTGGATCGGTTGCGCTGCGGCGATTTGGTGTTCTCCGGGTTTGCTGCTGCGCGATACGAACCTCACCGCGATTCTGGGGCTGGCCACGCCGGCTGCTGCCCAGACCACAGAACCCGGTGCGGACGAAAACGGCGTAACGGATCACGACCACGCGGCATCTCCGTCTGACGTCGAAGGACCCCAGACAGGTGACGGAAGTCTGCAACAGTCGATCGGCAGTGGTGCCGTCGTCGCGGTGATCCGAATCGAGGGGATGATTTATGACTTTACGCACGAGAGCCTTGAACGGCGCGCCAAGCGGGCGCAGGAGCTCGGCGCCGACATCATCGTCCTGGAGCTCGAGACACCCGGCGGCGTGCTCGACAGCGCCCTGAAGATCAGCAAGCTGCTCAAATCGATGCCCGTCCCGACCGTCGCATGGGTCAACGACGAGGCTTATTCGGCGGGCATCCTGATCGCTTCGGCCTGCAACGAAATCATCATGGCGCCACACTCGGCGACCGGCGACTGTGCACCTATCTCGATGGGTGGCAGCCTCGGACGACGCGAGGTGAAGAAGGCGCTGGGCCCATTGCTTGCTGAATTCCGCGACAACGCACGGACGAACAACTTCCCGTATGTGCTTTTTCAGGCGATGTGCGTCGAAGGCGTCAAGGTCTACCGCGTGCGGCAGAAACAGAGCGGCGAGGTGCAGTTCGTCAACGAAAAGGACTATCAGTATGCAGTCAACGGCGTTTCGACACTCGACAAAGGCAGCACCGCATCGGTTGCCCCAAGGACGAGTACGGCAATGGGCGACTCCGATCCGGTGCTCGGCCAGGTCGTGCAGACGATCACCGCGGAGACGGATCGCTCCGCTTGGGTGCTCGACGACGGCCCCGACAAGCCGAACCCGATCGTGTACGACGGCGCGACGTTCATGACCGTGACCGACAGCGAGGCGATGGAGCTCGGTCTGGCCAAGGCGATCGTCAAGAACGATCTCGAGCTGAAGCGCTATCTGAAGGCGAGCAAAGTGATTCGGGTCACACCGACGTGGTCTGAAGGCCTGGCCGGCTGGCTGACACACCCGGCCATTCGCGGTGTCCTGATGCTCGCCCTGGTGGTCGGTGCTTACATGGAGTTTCAGTCGCCGGGACTAGGACTGCCCGGTGTCGTGGCCGCGGCGGCCCTGATCGCACTGATCGGTGCGCCGTTGCTCGTGGGCCTTGCGGAGTTCTGGCACATCGCCCTGTTCTTTGCCGGCTTCCTGATGGTCCTGGTCGAACTGTTCGTCATCCCGGGATTCGGGATCCTGGGCATAGCCGGAATGCTGTGCATGCTCCTGGGCCTGATCCTCTCGATCGTGCCCGCGTCGGGCCCCGGGCCCATACCCCTGCCGGCTCCGGGGATGTTGGTCAGCGTCCTGAAATCCGCAATCTGGATGCTCCTGGGCGTCATAGGCAGCTTTGTCGCGCTTGTTTACCTGAGCAAGTATTTCACCAACATCCCGTTTCTGAACCGCCTGATCCTCGCCGCGCCGGCGACGCAGGTCGCCGCAGCCGGCGGCCCCATGGCATCGCATGTTCCGGTCAGCGGCGAGAACGCCATTGGCGGCGGCACGATCAACGTCGGCGCCGAGGGCCGAATCGTCACCGGACTGCGCCCGATCGGCCAGGCGATGATCAACGGACTGGCGGTCGACGTGATCAGCGAGGGCAACTGGATTGAAGCCGGCCGCACCGTGCGCGTCACGGAAGTGCATGGGAACAGGATCGTCGTCGAAAGGGTGAATTGAGGAGCGACGGACCGACGAAGCGACGGAGGGTCGTGGCAGTTAATTCCCG
>CAUZBA010000444.1:0-3073 GCA_963577635.1 Phycisphaerae bacterium | reverse complement strand
AAGCTACGTCCTTTACGACAACCGCGTGAAGGATCACCGCACGCACTTCGAGGTCACCAACCCTCAGCGTGTCCTTGACGGCCAGGTCGAGGGGTTTGTTGCGGCCGAACTACAGCGCCGCTCCAAAGTGAGGGAAAAGGCGAGTGGGGCCTGAAGGGGAGAGGCACGAAGGGGGAAGGGGGGCGTGGTTTGGGGGCCTGTCCGCGTGGGTGGCAATTTCTCTTGGTCTGATCGGTTGATGCGGTGATCGAGAAAGCGACGGAGCGAAGGAGGCAGACCACTTTGGCGCGTCGTGTCGCGACCGCGCGTTTCCCCTCACAGCGGATCACATCGCTTGCGCTTCCCCCTTCGTCGCTTCGTCGCTTCCCCTCTTCGTGCCTCTCCGCACTTATCGGGCCTCGTGACAGATATCGCCTTCCTTTAAGCGCCCATCCGTTCCCTTGACGATACAAACCGGACGATGTGCGGTGATGGTCATGGTGTCGGTGCGCTCCAATCGGCCGTCGCCAAGGCAGGTTCAGATGGCTGAAGACACTTCAAACACCGGGCAGCAGGACGCCGTGGACGTTTCGACGGCCGATCCCGGCGCGGCAGTCCCGACTGCCGCGCAGGTGCAATGGTCCTCGATCTGGCAGTTGCCGGTCCTGGTGCTTGGGGTGGTGATGCTCACCGTCGGCGTCTTTCTTGCGATGCCGGATTCCGATTCAGACGACTTCGTCGGCGCGATGGACAGCGTCGAGCAATACTTCGAAGCGAACAACCTCAAGCCGGCCGAAGACCAGCTCAAGTCGATTCAGGAGCACATCGAACGCGGCTCCAAACAGGATCGAGCCCGGCACGAGGTGCTATGGGGTGATCTGGCGTACCACCGCCAGAGGAATCGCACGTGGGAGGATCCGAATGATCACCAGAGGGTCATCGAGCGATACGAAATGGCCGAACGACTCGGTCACGATTTCGATTCCGATCCGCGGCGGCTGCGGCGATGGGCGGAAACACTCGTGGCCCTGGGCAGGCCCGACGAGCAGGTGATGCCGATGCTGGATCGCCTCCCCGGGCAGCCGGCGCGGTGGCGCTACTCGCTTCTGCGGCAGATCATCGAACACAGGCGCGCGAGCCTGCCTCCGAGCCCGGCGCGGATGCTCAGTGGCCCGCTGGAACTGTTCCTGGATGAGATTGAGGGCGAAGAGGATCAAGCAGAACGCCGGGTGCAGGAGCTCTGGGGTGTGGCCGTCAGGGCCAGTCTGTTCCTGGAGGCGGACGATCCCGCTTCGGCGGTGGATTACCTGAACCCCCGTCGTGCCGCTCTGACCAGTCGCGGTTCCGACGATGACCTTGCGCCGCTGATGATCCTCATGGCCAAGGCGTATCAGCGTTTGGGTGAAAATGACGAGGCCGAGCGGGAATACCTGCACGCCCAGATCAAGCTGGCCGACCGGAAGTCGGACCCGCATCACGCGGAGATCCTTGTTGGCTTGGGTCGGATCTCGCTGACGAAGGATCACGACGTCGAGCGGGCACTCGAATTTTTCAGCGATGCGGTCGGCCGCTTCCCGGCCACCCGGGCCTTTGCGGAGGCCCTGATCGGTCTTGGAGACAGTGAAGCGCGGCGCGGCGCGCACGGCCGCGCGTGCGACGTGATGAGCCGCACGGTGGCGCACCTCGCGTCGCAAACGGCGAAGCCCGCGGACCAGCTCAAGGCGCTGGTCGACACCGTTCTGACACACCACCAGCTTCAGCTGGACGCGGGTCGCCCGGAACTGGCCATGGACTACCTGAGCGTCCTGACCGACTTGTACGGTACCGACGTCCCGGCCGACATCCTGCTTCGATTAGCGGCAACCCATGACCGGGTCGCGTCGGATCTGTCCGGCGGCAGCGATTCGCAAACGGATGGCGAGATCGGGACGCCGACTGTCGCATCGGTCTTCCAGCGCGAGATCGCGAACCATTTCGCCAAGGCCGGCACCTACTATGCCGAACACGCCGAGGCGGTGACCATCGTGGACGACGGCGCCCACGGTGACAGCCTCTGGAATGCGGCCAGGTGCTACGACAGCGCACGCCAGTGGGACAAGGCCATCCAGACGTTCAGGACGTTCGCGAAAACGCGTCCGAGCGATCCACGGCACGCGGACGCCACCCGGCGGCTCGCACTGGCCTATCAGGCAAGTGGCGAGGCCCAGACCGCTTCGGAACTCCTGCAATCAATCATCGAAAAGAACCCACACAGCCGGCACGCCCATCGCAGCCGAGTCCCCCTGGCTCGGGCGCACGTGTCGCTGAACAACCTCAAGACCGCGCTGAGCATCCTGAAGGAGGTGCTGAACAGTCACGATGCGATCACGCCGCAAAGCGCCGAGTATCGCGAGGCCCTGATCGAGCTGGGGAAGCTCCACTATCACATGGAGGAATATGAGCTGGCGTGCAGCAGCCTTGAGCAGGCGGTGCAGCGGTACGGTGAATTGCCGCAGACCGCAGTGCTTCGGTCCTACCTCGGCGACGCATACCGCAAATCGGTGGCCGCGATCGACGACGATCTGGCCGGTCCGCTGGTGGACTCGCGGGCCAGGGAACTGCGCCAGAAGCGAGATCAGCGTCTGGCCCGGGCCATGTCGGTGTATGGCGAAGCCATTGCCATGCTGGAGTCGCGTGACGAGTCCGATCGATCGAAACTCGAGCAGGTGATGTTGCGCAACAACTACTTCTACCGCGCCGACGCCGCCTACGCCCGGGAACGCTACGGGGAAGCGATCGAACTGTATGACCTGGCCGCCAAGCGGTGGGATAACCACCCGGCCACGCTTGTCGCCCTGATGCAGATCGTCAACGCCTACTGCGCCATGAATCAGTTCGAAGACGCCAAGGCAGCCGTCAACCGGGCACAATACGCATTCGATCGGATGCCCGAGGACGTGTTCGACGACCCGAATCTTCCGATCACTAGAAAACACTGGAAGGACTGGTTTCGATGGACCGCCGAACTGGACGTCGTCCGGCATGCGAATGCCGGCACCGACCCGTGAACCGTGTTCATTGATCTCGGATTACTACCCTTCGTGTGAGTCGTTAG
>CAUZBA010000443.1:0-3076 GCA_963577635.1 Phycisphaerae bacterium | reverse complement strand
AGCCCGACCCGCATCATGCCCCTGGATGAAGTCCGGGTCGGCATGAAGGGATACGGCCTGACCGTGTTCCAGGGTGACACGATCGAACCTTTCGCCGTCGAGGTCGTCAGTGTGATGCGCGACTTCGGTCCCAAACGCGGCATGATCTGGATCATTTGTCCGGACGATCGTATGCAGCATTCCGGGCCGGTGGCCGGTATGAGTGGTTCGCCGATTTACGTCTGGGACGAGGCGGAGCCTCAGCAACTTGGCAAGGGCGGTCGGCTGATCGGCGCCTTTGCCTGGGGGTACCCGCTGGTCAAGACATGCTATGTGGGCGTTCAACCGATCGAGTTGATGCGCCAGGTCGGTCAGCGAGCCGCGTCCGGGGCACAGCCGTCCGACGCCGCGACAGGGGGCGTGGATCTGGCAGAGATGCTCGACGATGTGCTCGAGTCGGCCCGATCCGAACGGCTCGGCCGCGCCGAGACCTGGAGGGCCCAGGTCATGGCCGATTACTTCACAGGTCCAGCCGTCAAAGGCGAAGCCACCCGAGGCGCAATGGTCGGTAGACCAACCAATCGGCGTCAGCGTTCGCTGCCCGATCCGCCGAGTCCGAACCTGGGCCGGGATGCCGTGCGCATGATGCTCCCGGTGCCGGTGGCCTCGCAGAGGCAGCGCCGATTTCTGGCACCCTTCCTCGAACCGATGGGCATGACGGCGGTCGGCGGCGCGGTCTCGGGCAAACCTCCGCCCGGCGTCGACCCTCATGGAATTCGCCTCGAACCGGGCAGCGTCATTGCCATCCCCCTGTTGTGGGGTGACATGGACTTGACGGCCACGGGAACGTGCACCGACATCCTGCCCGACGGCCGCATCCTGGCGTTCGGACATGCAATGTTTGGTCAGGGTCACGCCGCCCTGCCCATGGCTACGGGATACGTCCACTTCATCATGCCGTTGGTCACCAGAAGCTTTAAGCTCGGCGGCAGCGCGGTCGTGCAGCGCGGCGCGCTCGTCCGTGACGAGCAGAGCGCGGTCGTCGGCATGCCGGACGGTCGCTTCGAAACCGCGGCCATGCGCGTCCGCGTGCAGATTCCAGATCAGGAAGCGCGGTCGTACAGCTACACGCTCGCCCATCATCGCGAACTCACGCCTGTGCTCGCCGCCATCGGCGCCATGCAGAGCGTTTCCGCCGAGCAACGCCTTCCCATCGAAAACACGGTGCGCGTCCGCGGCACGCTGCGTTTCGGCAACGGCCGCGACCTGAAGCTCAACAGCCTTATGCCCCGCGGATCGGATTTGAGCGCGGCCATTCAGATACTGGGGCCGCTGGCCATCATGGCCAACAACCCCTTCGAGCCGCTGCTGGTCGAAGACATCGACGTCACGGTCCAGATCGAGCCGGTGATCCGCAGTGCCCTGCTTCTGCACGCTCGAACCGACCGGACCGAGTACGCGCCGGGGCAGACCGTCGCGATCACGCTGAGCTACCAGCCCTACCGCAAGCCGCGTGCGGAGCGACGTATCGAGTTCCCGTTGCCTCAGCGTCTTGAGGACGGGTCCTACACGATTACAATCGGGTCCGCGCCGGGGTACTTCCAGGAACTGCTGCAACAACGCCCCCACCTGACCTACGCCGACAAGGTGGACGACATCGTGGCCCTGCTGGAACAACTTCTCGCCGTGGAAGACGATGCCCTGTATCTCACGATGCCGATGCTGTCCAAGGGCTTGGCCATACGCCGCCACGAGTTGCCCAAGCTGCCCTCGAGCCGACAGGCGCTGATCGCGGCGCCGACCGGCTCCGGGGCAACGCCATTCGTTGACTGGATCATGAAGAAAGTCGAGTTGGGCTTCGTCCCCGAAGGGGAAGGGTCGCTTCGGATCAACGTGCGCCGAGACCTGGCCGAATAGGGAAGTCACCATGATCACGCGGCCGCTCCGCTTGAATTCCGCAACCCCGCTTCCGTTTCGCGGACGTCTGGCGAGGGGTGCAGTTGCGGCGCTGATCGTCGGCACGGCGTTCCTGGCTCACCCGTCGATTGCATCGGCCGTGCGCCCCGGCAAGTGGACGCACACCACGGAGGCTGACTTCGCCGACGGAAAAACCGAAAACGCGGTCGTGACGAACCTCGGAGACGTGTTGCTGGCGACCGCCACCGAACCGCTCGCAGAACTGCCCGAGCAGGCAATGATCGTATACGACCTGATCAAAACGGGCGGCGGCGAGCTGTTCCTCGCCGCCGGGCCCGAGGGAAAATTGATGCGGCTGGCCGACGACGAGGTCGTCGAGATCATCAGCCTTCCAGACGAGGAGATCTTCTGCCTCGACCTGTTCGACGGCCGGTTGCTCGTGGCCGTCAGCGGCGAGGACTCCAGCCGGCTCGCTCTGTTGGCCGACGGCGCGCTGCGAACCATTGCCGAGCTTCCGGACGATCGCTACCTGTGGGACACGGTGGTCCAGGGTCGTCGGATCTACGTCGCGACGGGTGTTGAAGGCCGCCTGCTCGACGTTCACGTTCCGGTCGAGGGCGACCCGGTGATCAGCGTCTTGCTCGACGCCGAGCAGGACAACCTGCTTTGTCTCGGGCGCGACGGCGAGGGCAGACTCTACGCAGGAAGCGACGGTGAGGGCCTCGTCTACCGGATCATCGTCGCCGAGGACAATCCGGCCACCGCGTTCGTGCTCTACGACGCGCCGGAGGCCGAGATCGGCGCGCTGCTGGTCAGAACTGATGGCACCGTGTTCGCCGGGACCGCCGACGCAAAACAGGCCAAGGCGGGCCGCCTCACGGCCGCAGTCAAATCGTCAACCGGACGACCGGCACCGAAGGGCGCCGCCGAAAAGCCGGCCCGACCCGCCCGACCGGATCCCGCCACACCAGCAAAGGTCGACGCGCCTGTCGATTCTCCGGTCGATGAGGATCCGGCCATCCTCGAACCCGTTGATGAAAACGGCGACACGAGTCCGCAGGATGAGGCACTACGTGAACAGAACGGTGAACAGAACGGTGAACAGAACGGTGAACAGAACGGTGAACAGAACGGTGAACAGAACGGTGAACAGAACGGTGAACAGAACGGTGAACAGAAC
>CAUZBA010000442.1:0-3093 GCA_963577635.1 Phycisphaerae bacterium | reverse complement strand
AGCCGGTGGCTTGAGGAAGGCCTCTAAAAGAGGCCGACCGCTGACTCATTGAAAGACTGCCAGTCTGTTTCGCATAACCGACATCGATGATCTTCTTCAGACTTCACGTCCAACCCTACGCTGGAATCGATCGGACCATACCTCTTGGGTCACAATGAATCTTGCGACGTTCCCAATTTTCGGAAGACTCCAGAAGTTGATGCAACTCGACACTTTTGACTAAATCCGGTCTAATCCACCGGCAGAACCGCGGCCAAACCTTCGATCCCTCTCGATCTCGCCGGAACGGCAGAGCCTCATGAGTTCTCACCGGCAGAGCCGGTGGATTAGACCGGATTTAGAGCCAATTTTGCAGAAAGGACAGGATGCTCGATCTCATATGCGCTGTTTCGAAGTGTCCGGTGTCATAACGCAGTAATTCCCATCTGTCCGAAGCATTGAACTTGCCATAGAGCTTTTTCAGGTGGCCGTCGATTTCGTCCAGACCATCCGGCGGTGTCAGGCGATCGAAGTTCCCGGCCAGACTCAGGTGAGGGCGCGGTGCGATCAGTGCGTTGATGCGGGTCGTGGTGAAGTGTTTCAGGAGGTTGGGCACGTAGTAATAAATGCCATGCCCGTCCAGCCCCTGGGCGTCGATCAGGGCTTGAAAGTCGGTCAGACAGCAGATGTCGATGCAGACCTTGACGCGCTCGTCCAGGGCCGCGACCCACCACGCCATGGTGCTTCCCATCGAGATGCCCAGCGTGCCGATGTGATC
The DNA here is from genome assembly GCA_963577635.1 of Phycisphaerae bacterium. Classification (GTDB taxonomy): domain Bacteria; phylum Planctomycetota; class Phycisphaerae; order Phycisphaerales; family Phycisphaeraceae; genus CAUZBA01. Next base: position 2,336 of record CAUZBA010000442.1, on the reverse strand, counting down.
GGCATCCACGTCCGATCTGGATACCAGGTAATCCATCGCCCGCAGGCTGTCATAAACCATCATGCCCCACATCACCTGGCCGGACCAGAGCATCTTCTTGAAGATCTCGGATTCCGTGCGCCCGCGCCGCTCGCCGAAGGCCCAGGTATCAATGCACAGCGCCGCAATCCCCTGGAGCGCCAGGGCCTGGGCATAGGGCGGTGCCTGCAGCGCGGAGCGGCCGTCGATCAACTCGTCCTTGCCCAGCACGTAATTGCCGCCGTGCGCATGGTTGTAGAGGATCGTGGGCAAAGGCCCCGTGGTGGTGTTCGGTCTCACGAAGTAGGCGGGCACCGGCTCGATTCCGTTCAAATCGAGCACAAGCTTCTCGAGGACCCAGTGCTCGCGCTGCTCCTGAGCGATCGTGGTCGCTTCGATCGGCCGATGGCGATCCGGAAGTTCCCCCATCATTTCATAGAGTTGCCGGCGCCCTCTCTGTCTTTCATCTGGTGTCATACCATGACCTCGCACCACATCCTGATCCGCTGTTGGACCGTGGTGCCCTTCAGTGCCGGAGGTGCCGGCGGTGCCGGTTCAGGTCGTGAGCCGAGTTCGTCGCGCGAGACGGTCATAAGGTTCAATATATTGTATGCGACTTCAGAAGCGATCGGTTGGACCTTTGATCCATGTAACCATGGCCTGCGGCCGTGGAATCCGTCATAATACTTCTTCCGCACCGTCTTCGTCGTGCCAGTGGAAATACAGCCATGCCTTCGAATAATCCGATTCGTGTTGCCATCGTGCGCTGCGACTCGCACGCGTACTGGTTCGCGCCCTATCTGGATGAGGTCGACCCGGTCGTGTTCGCGACCCACAGTGAAGATGCACCCACCCGGCAGGAAGTTCATCAACTGGGTTGCGTCAGAGGCAACTACGCCCAGATGGCGATTCAGCAGGTCCCTGGGTTCGTCATCACGAAGGTGTTCGATCGCGTGGGCGACCGCCATGCCACCAACACCGATCCCGAATTGCTTCAGTACGGCAGCTATCCCGGAAGAGCGATCGCCCTCAGCGAGACCCTGGTCAGCCGCCCCCAGGTATGCGAAACCCTCGAGGAGGCGGCCCGGGACGTCGATGCGGCGTTTATCTGCGACTCATCCAGCCCCCATGACGGCGCGGATCATCTGGAGCAGGCGCGGCCCTTCCTGGAAAAAGGCATTCCATGCTTCGTGGACAAGCCGTTCGCGGCGACCTATGCCGATGCGAAGGCGATGGTCGATCTGGCCGTCGCCAACGACACCGTGTTGATGAACGCTTCGATCCTGTCTCATACGATCGAGGGAGCCGCGTTTCGACGCCGTTTCGACGAGATCGGCGAGGCCGGGCTGCTGACGGTCAAGGGCGTGGGCTTCAGCAATGCCGGCGTCGGCCACGGGCTCGCTCTGGCGCTGAGCCTGTTCGACTTCGGAGTCGAATCGGTCGAATGCATGGGATCCGGCCCCCAGCCGGATCCGAAGGATTGGACCCCCGGCGACAGCAGGAGTCATCTGGAGTATCTGCTGCTTCACTATCCCGACGAAAGACAAGTCGTCGTGATGAACACGGAACACAAGTGGTTCACCGCCAACAGCGAGTTCTTCTGCGCCGCGTACAGCAAGCAGGGCGCGATCCACAGTCCGGGTATTGGAATCCTGCAGTTTCCTCCGGCCAGCAGGAAGATCGTCGAAACGTTCCTCCGGATGGTTCAAACCGGCACGCCGCCGTTCCCCTATGAGCAGCCTCTCGAATTGATCGCCATCATCGAAGCCGGTCGGATCGCGCAGAAAGAGCACCGCCGCGTGGGCCTGAGCGAGGTGTACGACGCGGTTGGCGGCGGCCCCTGAAAACAAAATTTCACCATGAAGCAGACGAAGTTGCTCCTGACCGGGTGTGTGGTTGCGGCCATGTCCATGTGGTGGGTGCCGGGCCCGGCTCCGGCGAAAGAAGGGCGCGACGCGGACCGCGTGATGGCGAAGCTGGTCGGGGCCGAGGACGATCCGAACGAAAAAAGATCGAAGGCGGTGCAGGCGGGGATCCTGGATGGACATCCCTATTTGCGCAACGAGCAGGTGATCTGCCTGTGGTCCAAGCCGCAGCAGGGCGCCGGCGTCGTGCGCATGCGCGACTTGAAGTCGAAGAATGCGTTGCTCGAGATCAAAGCGTCGAAAGCGACGGCGTGGCGGCTGGGTCTGAAGACGGCCGACGGAGCGGCCGCGTCCCGTGACAGTTCCGACATGCCGTGCACGGTAGTGTTCGACGCGCAGGCGGGAGAAGGGCGCCTCTCGTTCACATGGTCAGAGCATGACGTTCAGGTTATC
>CAUZBA010000441.1:0-3098 GCA_963577635.1 Phycisphaerae bacterium | reverse complement strand
TATGGCACAGGTCACATCGCGTGCACGGCTTGACCTGCTCGCAATCCAACGCCTCAAGCAATCGAATCTTCGTCTCTCGATCGGCGGGCGCCTCGGACGAACCCGCCGCGTCGGCAACCGGCGATCCGGTGGCTGAACCCGCTGCGGACTGCCCCGAGTCCGCCACGCCCGGTGAATCGCCGAGCGGCACCGCGTCGACGCCCAGCAGCCGATCCGTCTCCACGTGCTGACGAAGGATGCGCCGGTGCGTCGAGGAGCCGGTCATACGGGTGAGGATACCGGATTATTGCACCCGTGATCCATAGCCATCCGATCATGGCTGCAGGCGTCACAGTGCCAACGACGGAGCCAAGGACCATGGGGCAAGCCACCAAGACCAGGACCGTGCTGGGCGACGCCTGTCACATGAACGGCGAGTTGATTCTCGAGAACGATGCGATCATCGAGGGAGAATTCCATGGGACGCTCCGCGTTAACGGTGAGCTGGACCTGCCGCAGACCGCCGAGGTCACCGGCACGGTAGTCGTGGGCAAGCTGCGGCTTGCCGGCCGCGCCCGTGCGGACGTCATCGCCACCGAATCGATCGAGCTTGTCGCCGGGGCCGAGTTGAACGGTCGCATCTTCACACCCCACCTGACCATGGGGCAGGGCGTCGTCTTTCAGGGCGAAGCGACCGTCGGGCCGGCTGCGGCCAACGCCGCCGAGCAACTGCTGCACCCGACCGCATCGGGCGCCGTGCCGACGAACGCGGAGCCGAGTAGCGCCCTGCGCTCAACGGCGGCACCGGAGCTAGGTCTAACAGCACCCCCTGCCTGGACAAACGTCGCTGCAGAACCCGCCACTGCCACATCGGCTGTCGACGCAACGGCCACACAGACGGCTGACACCACCGACATTCCACCGCGAGCCGCAGGCACCGGCGCGGCCATCGGTGCCGATGGCCTGTCGACCAGCGTATCGGCGTTCTCCGGGGACGCACCGAAAACCAACGAACCCGATTTCGGAACGATGCTGGAATCGGTTCAGAAAGTTCTGCGCCGGCGCCGTCCTGCCAAGGTGCTCAACACCGATCCGGGTGACCGGGCGGCGTAAGAAACGGCGGGGAAGACTAACTTCGCACAAGGCGGGTAGACGGTAGGATTTTGACAGGATTAACAGGAGGGGATCGGATGATCGACAGGATGGGATTTGGGGTGTGCGTAAGTACTGACGGGTTCGTATCTCAGGTATGACAAAAGGTTTAGATCCTATTGATCCTCAAGAAATCCTGTTAATCCTGTCGATTCCCCTCTGATCTGATTTTTTGCTTTCCTGCTCTCTGCTTCCCTCACCGTGAATCGATCCTGTAGATCTCCCTTCCCATCCTGTGATCCTGTCAACTCCCCGTTGCGCTGCTGCGCTTCGTTTACTCCCCCGGCCTGGTCATGGACGCCGGGTCCAGCAGCTCGTCGAGCTTGGCGTCGTCGACAATACCCTGCTGCTTGACAAGCTCGCGGATCGTGGTGCCATCCTCGAAAGCCTGCTTGGCCAGTTTCGCGGCGTTGTCGTAGCCGATCTGCGGCGCCAAAGACGTCACCATCATGAGTGACTGATCGATCAGCTCGCCGCAGCGCTCGCGGTTGACCGAAAGCCCGCTGAGCAGTTTGTCGACGAAGACTTCCGACACGTTGGCGAGCAGGGTGATCGACTCCATCATGGCGTCGGCCATCATGGGCATGGCCACGTTCAACTCGAGAATCGATCCGACACCCCCGAACCCGCCATAGGTGATCGCGGCATCGTTGGCGATCACTCGAGCGGCAACCTGAATCACGCTTTCGCAGATCACCGGGTTCACCTTGCCCGGCATGATCGATGATCCTGGCTGAATCTCCGGAAGCGACAGCTCGCCCAGACCGCAGCGCGGGCCGCTGCCCAGCCAGCGAATGTCGTTCGCGATCTTCGACAAACCCACGGCAACACACTTCAGCGCCCCGGACGCCCCGACAAAGGCGTCCTTGGCGGCCTGCGCCTCGGGATGGTTCACGGCTTCGACGAACTTGACCCCGGTCTTGACCGACAGCTGCTCCGCCACGCGCCGCCCGAACTGCGGGTGCGTGTTGATCCCGGTCCCGACGGCCGTGCCACCGATCGCCAGCTCGCCAAGCTCCCTAATGGCGGCGTCGACGCGGTCCAAGGCGTGCTCGACCTGCGAGGCGTACCCGGAAAACACCTGTCCCACGCGGATCGGCGTCGCGTCCATCAGATGGGTGCGGCCGATCTTGATCACGTCGTCCCATGTCAAAGCGCGATCCGCCAGGGCGGCCTGAAGCCCGGCCAGCGCGGGGCGAAGCCTCTTGCTCATGGCCACGGCCGCCGCGACGTGCATCGCGGCTGGAAACGTGTCGTTGGACGACTGGCCCATGTTGACGTGGTCGTTGGGGTGAACAGGTTCCTTGGATCCGACGGGTTTGCCCGCCTGCTGGCTCACGCGATTCGCAATCACCTCGTTGGCGTTCATGTTCGAGCTCGTGCCCGACCCGGTCTGGAACACATCCACCACGAAATGCTTGTCCAGGGTTCCCGCGGCCACCTCTTCAGCGGCCTCGATGATCGCATCCGCCAACTTGGCGTCGAGCTTTTTCAGGTCTTTGTTGGCGAATGCGCAGGCCGCCTTCAGAAGACCGAATGCGCGTACCACGTCGACCGGGACGCCGCGTCCGCTGATGGGAAAGTTCTGCCGCGCCCGCTCGGTGCTGGCGCCCCACAGCGCCCAACTCGGTACCTTCATCTGCCCCATGGAATCTTTTTCGATCCGCGTGTCCGCCTTCGACATGTCAGACCTCCAATTGCGATGCGCTGCGGTTCGTCGTCGTTCAGAATCAATACAGCCTCATAGTACCGTGGCGCGTGGAAGGCCGCAGTATTGGAGTATTGGAGTGTTGGAGTGTTGCAGTGTTGCAGTGGTGCAGAGCAAGAGCAGGAAAGCGGAAACTCGCAAGATCAGGAGAACGGTCCGACTCCTATTTCCTGCGATCTTGCTCTCTCGCGACGATCGGCGCGATCGTCTCGACGCGTTGAAGCGTCCCTAAGAGAAGGCCGACGACAACGGTCGCCGA
>CAUZBA010000440.1:0-3102 GCA_963577635.1 Phycisphaerae bacterium | reverse complement strand
GGCTCCTTCGCGTTGGATGTGGGTCCTGGACGTGGCCGCCATCCATGCCCCCGGTGGGCCGGATCGGCGGGTCAATGTAACTTTATCGCCGTTGTGGCCGTTTGGGCAACCTGATGGCCCAAATCGGCCCTGGAATGGCCTGATCACGGATTTGGCCCGTCGGATCAGGTTCACGGGAACAGAACCCCCTGTTCGGGTGCGTCCTGATCCGTCGTCTCCAGGACCTCGCGCACCTCGTCGAGAAAGTCGTCGAGGTCCCGAAACTGCTTGTAGACGCTGGCGAAACGCACATAGGCCACGTGGTCCAATCCCTTGAGCCGCAGCGAGATCGCGCGGCCGATCTCGATCGCATCCACCTCGCGATCGAAGCGCCGGAACAGGTCCTCCTCGACCTCCTCGACGACTTCGACGAGTGCCTCGGCACTCACCGGCCGCTTGTAACACGACTTTTCGAGGCCGGAAAGGAGCTTTTGGCGGTCGTAGGGCACTCGGGAACCGTCCTTTTTGATCACCGTGATCCGTGTGGTCGCCTCGATATGTTCGCGGGTGGTGAACCTCCTTTCGCAGGTCTGGCACAGGCGCCGCCGCCTGATGACCCGCCCACCGTCAGCGGCGCGCGAGTCGATCACCTTGTCATCGTTGGCCCCGCAAAATGGGCAGTGCATCAGCCCGGCTCCTCGGCCACAAGATGTCCGGCCCCATCAGAGCCGAACGCCCAAGATCTTGGGCTCCATGTCGCGAACTGTCAATGCGGTTGGGCCGCGGGGGCTCAGCCCTCGTTCTCGACCCTGCCTCGCTCTTTCGCTACCTTTGGCCGGATGTCACTGCGCGTCATCATGCTGGGCGATATCGTCGGCGAACCGGGTATGCGGGCCGTCGAGCAGTTGCTGCCGAAGATCCGAAAGCGCTGGAAACCCGATCTGACCGTGGCCAACGCGGAGAATGCCGCGGACGGGTCGGGGTTGACTTCGGCTCTCTACCAGCGATTGTGCCAGGTCGGCGTGGACGGCATCACGCTCGGTGATCACGTCTACAGGAAGATGCAGATCGCCCGGACCCTGGAGAATGAATCGAACATCATCCGACCCGCCAATCTGCCACGCGCGGCCACGGGACGGTCCTGGATGCAACTGGTGCCGACCGGCGGCCAGGATCGCCCGACGCTATTCGTCACCCCGGTGTTGGGACGGATCTTTCCCGCGGTGCCGGCGGACAGTCCGTTCGATACCGTCGACTCGGTGCTCGGGCAGCTTCCCGATCTGAACCCGCTGGTGATCGTCGAGGCCCACGCGGAAGCGACCAGCGAGAAACGTGCCCTGGGCTACTACCTCGACGGTCGAGTTGTCGCGGTTCTGGGTACCCACACCCATGTGGCGACCGCGGATGCCCAGATCCTCCCTCACGGGACGGCCTACATCACCGACCTGGGGATGTGCGGCCCGCACGATTCGATTATCGGCCGCCGGATCGATCGCGTTCTGAAGACGATGACCACCGCGATGCCCGCGCCGTTCGACGTCGCTTCGGGCGATCCTCGCGTGTGCGGCGTGTTCCTTGAAATAGACACCGACCGTCGGGTCGCCACCGATATCGAGCGGATTGAACTAAAAGCGGACCCTCACGCACCACCTTTCTAGTCTAGGGCCTGTCTGAGAATTCAGCCGTCGGCCCAAGATCGTGCGAGAGATTCTCTGGCAAGGAGGCCGAAGCAGGCGATTCGGGAGGAGAATCGTCGATGCAGGCCGACGCAGTCCAGCGGAGCTCATAGCCGATCGACGCCAGGATGGATTTTCAGACAGGCCCTAGTGCGGGTGCGGCCAAACTCCGCCCCCGACCGGCCCGATATGTCCCATGTGGTCTCCACCCGATCCGCCAATGCCTCGGCGCCGCTGCCGCATGTCACGGACAACGCGCCGGGCCGGGGCGGCGATTTGCCTGCCGCATCGACTACTGAGTCCGAGCCGGCCGGCGTCAACGAAGCAACCCCCGGTCGCCGAAGACGTGGCGCCGCGTGGGACGACGCGCCGTTGCGCATCAAGCTGCCCCTGTTGATCACGCTGGCGGTGGTGGTTGGCAGCCTCATCGGGATGGTCGAAGCACACCTCGGGCACACGGTCTGGCCGCTGGGCCTCGGCCTGACCGGATCGGTCATTCTTCTGGTCTGGATCGGCCACGTCTGGGTCTGTCGGCCGTTTGAGATATTGCTGCGTCAGCTCGGGCGCATCCGAACGATCAGCAGCCCCAACACGCTTGAAACCCTGGCTCAGTTGCGACGTGACGAAATCGGCCAGCTGGCACATGCGGTGCACGTGATCGCCACTGCGGCCATGCGCGACCAGCGCGAGGTGCGTCGGCTGCGACGCACGCTCGATCACCGAATCGCCTCGGCCACGCGCCACGCCACCCAACAATTGCGTCAGATGGCCATGCGCGACCCGCTGACCAACCTGGGTAACCGTCACTTCCTTGACAGCAACCTCGAACCTCTGGTCGCTTCCGCGGTCGCTTCGGGAACCGACCTGATCTGCATCATGCTTGACCTGGACAACTTCAAGTGCGTGAACGACAGCCACGGACACGCTACGGGAGACGAGTTTCTGATATTCGTGGCCAACCTGGTGCACGCCAGCGTTCGACGAAACGACTACGCGGTCAGACTCGGCGGCGACGAATTCGTGGTCCTGATGCCCGACTGCTCGCTCGACCGTGCATTAAAGGTTGCCGATCAGATTCAGGATCTGTTTCGCCAGCACGCTCGCATCGCCTTCGCGGGTGATTTCGAAGTCGGTGTCTCCATGGGGATCGCGGGTCTGGCCCGAGACGGCGTCAAGACGGGCCAGGAACTGCTTCAGCGCGCCGATGCGAACCTCTACGCCGCTAAACGGGCCGGCAAGGGGCAAACCGTCGGACACGACAGGCCATGCGAGTGACTGACGTGGCGCTGCTGCAGGCAGCTCAGGACGCTACATCATGGGTGAAACCGCTCTAGCAGGACGCTGCAAAACCCCGGATTCTGGCGTTCGCCCAAGAATCTCCAATTTGAAACTACCGCTCTCGCTTCGCAGATCGAGTCCAAACGCGTTGAAGGCGAAACTTTTGAAA
>CAUZBA010000439.1:0-3109 GCA_963577635.1 Phycisphaerae bacterium | reverse complement strand
CCAGGTCTTCATGGGCATGCGCATTCAGTGCGCTCAGTGCCACAACCACCCCTTCGACCGATGGACGATGGACGACTATTACAGCTTCGCCGCCTTCTTCAGCCAGGTGGGGCGCAAGGGCGCCGAAGACCCGCGCGAGCAGATCGTTTTCGACAAGGGATCCGGGGAGGTCAAGCACCCGGTGGGCGGTCGCAACATGGTCCCGAAGTTTCTGGGCGGGCCGCAGCCCGACCTGAAGGGCCGCGACCGGCGCGCCGTCGTGGCCGGATGGATCGGCTCGCCGGACAATCCCTATTTCGCGCCCAACCTGGCCAACCTGGTCTGGGCCCACTTCTTCGGCGTGGGCATCATCGATCCGGTGGACGACGTGCGCATCAGCAACCCGGCGTCGAACCTGCGACTGCTCGACGAATTGGCGCGGCGCTTCGCGGACTACGCATACGACTTCAAGCGGCTCGTGCGCGACATCTGCACATCGCGCACCTACCAGCTTGCCACGACGACCAACCCGACCAACGAAGCGGACACGCGCAACTTCTCTCACGCCCTGGTCCGCCGCGTGCGGGCGGAAGTTCTTTTGGACGCGATCAGCCAGGTCACAGAGACCAAGAACAAGTTCCAGGGCCTACCGCTCGGCGCCCGGGCGGTCCAGATCGCCGACGGCAACGTGAGCAACTACTTTCTGACCACGTTCGGCCGGGCCACGCGCCAGACGGTCTGCTCCTGCGAGGTGAAGATGGAGCCCAATCTCTCGCAGGCGCTGCACCTGCTCAACGGGGACGCCACCAGCAAGCGCATCCGAGAGGGCGGCGCGGTCAAGAAACTGCTCGAGGGCGGGGCCACCGGGCGGCAGGTTATCGAGGATCTCTACCTGCGCTGCGTCAGCCGCCGGCCCACGGATCGCGAGATCGCCTCACTGGAGCAAACGCTGGCTGCCGAGCCCGATAAGAAGCAGCAGGTTCTGGAAGATGTTTTCTGGGCGCTGCTCAATTCGAAGGAGTTTATTTTTAATCATTGAAATGCGATGAGTGGTCGATTCCAAGTGCGGGCATCGCCCGCGAGAGTTCAGAGTTCCAAATTCAGCCCGAAGGTGCTGCAACGCATCGGTTCCTGAACTCTGAACTCTGAACTCTCCTTTGCATCTGTGTTGCTGTGCACCGGAATCCGCGGAATCGACAAGGGAAGAATCCAAGCCATGGCCCGGATCCGACACATCGCCGCGAGCCTGCTCCTGCTTCTGGCCGTGGCCCCGGCTGCCGCGAAGGTCACCTTCGACGATCACGTGCGGCCGATTTTTCAGAATCGCTGCTTCAGTTGTCACAACCCCGACAAGCTCAAGGCCGGTCTCGACCTGACCTCGTACGAGACGTCCATGGCCGGCAGCAGCGGCGGCGCCGTGCTCGAGACGGGCAGCCTCGAGAACAGCATTCTCTATCTGGTCGTCAGCCACCAGGAAGAGCCTGCGATGCCGCCCAAGCAGGACAAGCTTTCCGACGATCAACTCACGCTGATCCGCACGTGGATCGAGGGCGGCCTCCTGAAGACGGCGGCGAGCAAAGCGATAGAGAAAAAGAAGCCCGCGTTCGACATGGCCCTGGGCGCGGCGGTCACGGGCAAGCCGCAGGTGCTTCCGCCCATGCCCGCCCACCTTTTGCTCGAGCCGGTCGTCGTGGCCCGTCGCAGCGCTGCCCTCGCGGCGCTGGCTGCAAATCCCTGGAACCCGCTCGTGGCCGTGAGCGGCCAGAAGCAGGTGCTGCTCTACGACAGCGCGACATTCGAGCCGGCCGGCATTCTGCCGTTCCCCGAAGGGCAGGTGCAGACGCTGGCCTTCAGCCGCAACGGGCGCCTGCTCCTGGCCGGAGGCGGTCGCGGAGGTGCCGCCGGCCGCGTGGTCGTGTGGAACGTGCAGGATGGTCGGCGGGTGATCGAGGTGGGCCATCAACTCGATGCGGTCATTGCCGCGGACATCCGGTCCGACCAGCGGCAGATCGCCCTGGGAGGCGCCGACAAGCTCGTCAAGGTTTTCGCCACCGCGGACGGCGAGATCCTCCACACGCACAAGAAGCACACGGACTGGGTCACCAGCATCGCTTTCAGTCCGGACGGCGTTCTTCTGGCCAGCGGCGACCGCAACGGCGGCCTCCTGGTGTTCGAAGCGGAGTCCGGCGGCGAGTTCCATGCGCTCGGTGGTCACGGCGCGGCGATCACGGGCCTCAGTTGGCGCGACGACAGCAACGTGCTGGCATCGGCGAGTGAAGACGGCACAATCCGCCTGTGGGAGATGTTCGACGGCAAGCAGGTCAAGAACTGGAAAGCGCACGGCGGCGGCGTTTCCAGTGTCCATTTCGGTCACGACGCCCGGCTGGTTTCAAGCGGCAGAGACAAGCACGTGAGGGTCTGGAACCAGGAAGGCAAACAGCAACTGGCTTTCGCGCCCTTCGATGACATCGCCCTGCGGGCCGTGTTCACCCATGACGACCGGCACGTCGTGGCGGGCGACTGGCAGGGGCAGATCCGTGTGTGGAAGGTCGAGGACGGCGCCCAGGTCGCAAGCCTCTCCGGCAACCCGCCCCGCCTCGCCCAACGTCTTGAAGAAGCCGAAAAACTTGTCGCGCTGTTCGAACCCAAGGCCGTTGAGGCCCGCGAGGCGCTGACCAAGGCGACGACCGACGCGGCCGGACCGCGCGCGGCGCTGGCCCAGGCCAATGCCGCCGCCGCCGCCGCCGCGGCGCGACACAAGACCGCGGATGAGGCGGCGCAGAAGTCGAAGCAGGCGTTCGATGCCGCTGCCAAGGCGCTCGAAGGCGCCGTCGGGCAGCTCGGGTCTGCAAAGAAGAACGCCGAGGCCATGGCCGCCGCGGCGCAAACCGTGGCGTCGAACCACGAGCAGATCATGGGCCGGCTCGGGCTGGCCAGGCAGCGTGTCGAGGCCACGGCGAAGCTGACCGGGCGCCTCGCGGATGCCGCGAAGGACGCGCGGTCCGAGCACGAGAAAGATCCGGACAACGAGTCCCTTTCCGAAGCGGCCGCCAGCGTGACCAAGGCAGTTGAATCAGCCGCGAAAGCGCTCAGCGCCGCCCAGGTGACCGAGGCGGGCAAGACTGACGAG
>CAUZBA010000438.1:0-3112 GCA_963577635.1 Phycisphaerae bacterium | reverse complement strand
GGCTCAAGAAGCTGCTGGCTGAGGCGGAGTTGGACAAGGCAATCCTGCGTGAGGCGGCAAGCCCAAGCTGCTGAGCCCGGCTAAGCGACGGCGAGCGGTGAGATAGCGAGCAAACCAGGTGCGGACGTGCGGGTCCTCCTCCGGTGTGAAGTAACCACGTTCGACAGTCCGGTTCAGGTCGGCGACCTGCGGCGTCTCGGATTTCAGGGTCGCAAGCGCCGGTGCGAGCGACTCGATGGCTCGAGCACCGGAAACGATAGAATCGTCCAAGTCCACGCGCCAATGATATCGACCGTGCCGTAGTCGAACGCGATGTGAATCTCAGAGTCCGGAATCAGTTGACTGTGTACCGCTGACCCTTGAGGATGGTGCAGCCCGCGACGGCAGAAAAGTTTCGGATCAAAGACCGCCCCTGGTTCATCCTTGCAGCGCCACGGTTGCTCAGCGGATGCGCGGATGAACGCAACAGGATCCACCGATGAAAGTCGCCGTCATCTCCGACATCCACGGGAATCTCCTGGCCCTGGACGCCGTCCTGGATGAACTTCAGACCGCGCCGGTCGATCGGATCGTCTGCCTGGGCGACGTCGTTGCGGACGGTCCGCAGCCGCAGGGGGTTGTCGCCCGTCTGCAAGGCCTTGGATGTCCAGTGGTCCGTGGGAACATGGATGACTGGTTCCTCGACCCCGGTCCACCGGAAGCCGGCGGTGAGGATTCGCGGCGAATCGGAGACATCGAACACTGGGGGGTTTCATGCCTGTCAATCGCAGAAATGGACTACCTGCGCACGTTCCGAACGACCGTGAGCGTGGCGCTCGCGGGCGAGGCTGAGTTACTCTGCGTCCACGGATCGCCGCGCTCCAACACCGAGGACATCAGCGCCACGTCGTCCGAAGACGATCTGGACCGCAAACTTGGCGGGCTGCAACCCGCCGTTCTCGCCTCGGGACACACCCACGCCGCGATGTTCCGCCGGCACCGCGAGATGATCCTGATCAATCCCGGCAGCGTGGGCAGTCCCAGCGTGCGCACGGCCGGGGGTCGCCGACCGTGCTGGGCCGAGTACGCCGTCATGACCTGGCAGGACGGGGGCGCGAGCGTCGACCTTCGACGCCGGATCGTTGACTTCGACCTGCTCGCGCTTACCGCGCGCGAAAGCGGCATGCCCCACGCCGACTGGTGGATTCAACGCTGGCAGGACGCTAGAGCGTTTTAACTTTGGATGTGGCGTTTTGAGCGTCGGCGAGGCAAGCCTGGCGAGGAGGGCAAAGCAGGCGACCCCGCTGCGGGTCGTCGATGCAGCACGACTAGGTCGTGTCCCGCAGGTGAGTCGTCGGCCCAAGATCGAGCGAGCCGTTCGCTAGCAAGGAGGCCGAAGCAGGCGATGCTGCAACGCATCGGCGATGCAGGCCGACGCCGCGAGCGGGCGGCGCAGCCGATCGACGCCAGAGGCACCTGTGGGAAACGACCTGTGCCAGGCGCAGATGCAGCCAGCTCAGGACGCTACAGGTGAAGTTAAACCGCTCTAGAACATTCGGCGACCCCGGGTCGGCGTGAGCGAATCTTCAACACCCGCGCGTGTGTTGCCCCAGTCCAACTTCCCGATATGACTCGTGACCGTCCCTGATGTTCTTCAAAATCGATCGCCCTCTGCCCCGGGAGCGAACCACTACCATGCAAGCCGTCGACTTTTCGCGATCATTCATCAGCTTCCGCGTGGACTGGGAGAAGAAGAAATCCCAGACCGCCAGCCACAAACCGCCATACACGCTGAACAACTGCCGCATCGAGTTGGAATGCGTCTGCACGATCGAAGGTCAGGATGGCTTTAGCGAACAATTCGCCCTCGGGGCAAGCTGCAAGACGGAGCGGGTCGGTGTCGATCAGGACATCTGGACGGAACCGAACGCCGACTTTGTGCCGCTGTTCGGCCGTGAAAAGTTCCTGATTCTCAAGGCCTTCGACCGTGCGGGCAAGACGGTAAAGCTGTACCCCCCCTCCCTGGGCAACCAGCCCGAGCGCCAGGTCGGATCGATCGCGGAAAACTACAACAGCGGTGGCATTAAGATCGTGCGGACAAAAGCCGAGGTCCTGGATTCGCCCCAGGCAATTGTCGAGGCGACGCTGGCAAACGAGCCGCTGATCGCGATCACGCAACTGTCCGGGTCACGCTACACCGCCACGCTTGAATATCCGGTCAAGTCGATGAACGCCAACGAGCGAGACTGGGTCTACCAGACAGACACCGGGCCCATGCTGCTGCCCGATTTCGAGCGCCAACCCGACGACCTGATCGCGGGGATGGAGCTGGCGTATTCGGCATTCAACTGTCCGGACTGGATCGAACTGCTCGTCCGCGTCCCCACGCCGATCGCCGACGGTATCAGCGTTCATCATTACTCGCGGTCGCTTCACCTGGACGCTCACAACCAGATGGTCCGATATAAGTAACATTGCCGAGCGGTGCTCACGAAGCCACGACGTGCGGAACGGACACAGACGTCACACAAGGTAAGAGCCCTGAAATGAGTCCATTGACGGTGGCCGCCTCCACCCTTTCGGTACGACACCCGGTCGCCGTCCTGGCGATGGCCGCTTCGCTTTTCGTACAGGGATGCGCCAACTACCAGCTATCGACTTCCGGATTCAAAACCCCTTAACGTCGACTACGAGAGCCGCACGATGCACTCACTGTTCTGGGGCTTCTGGGTATCGCCGCAAGTCATGTCGGCCGACTGCAAGCGCGGAATCAACGACGTCGTCGTCGACAGCAACTACCTCTACGACCTGGCCAGTGTCGTGATGCTCGGAATCTGGATGCCCATCAAGGGGGGCTATCGCTGCAAGGCACCGGGAGTCTAGGGCGGCGGTGTGCTCGGTGAATAGCATGGAACCCTCAGAGAGTTGACATGCCCGCCAAACGTCTCTTTTCTCCGAAAGACAAATGGGAAGGCGAACATCGAGCCTACACGCAACCCATTTAGGGCGTGCACTCGTTCAGGGACGTCGACGTCCCGGCGGATGTGGCCGGGCAGTTGGCCACGTACAACGAAATTACCGGTGAACTGCAGGCTCTGGTCAAGGATGCGGTCGACAGCGCAAAGACACTGCG
>CAUZBA010000437.1:0-3114 GCA_963577635.1 Phycisphaerae bacterium | reverse complement strand
ACGGCGCCGCCTGGCGCAGATGGATCAGACGTCTCTGATCGCCTTCAGCCCCGCTTATGAAACGGACCCGGTCGGTCCGATCCCTCAGGGCAGGTTCCTCAATGCGGTGGCCGAGTTGGATACAACACTCGAACCCGAACCATTGATGCGGTCACTGCGCGAGATCGAAACCGAATCGGGTCGACCGGCCACCGGTCAGCGAGTCAAGTGGGGGCCGCGAACGCTCGACCTCGACATCCTGCTGTACGACCAGCAGGTGATCAGCGGTGATGACCTGGTCGTGCCCCACCCGATGATGCACGAACGCTGGTTCGTTCTCAAGCCTCTGTGCGACCTGGATCCGCGTGCCGTTCACCCGCTGCTTCAGATGACGGTGGGCGAATTACTGAAGTATTTGGAGCAGGAAGCATCACAGCGACGGAGCGACGGAGCGACGTAGCGACGTCGCTTGTTCCGATTGATCTCCCATGCCTCAAACCCTTCAGATCAGCGAGATCTACCATTCGATTCAGGGTGAGAGCACGCGAGCGGGGATGCCGTGCGTTTTCGTACGCCTGACGGGCTGCCACTTGCGCTGTGGCTACTGCGACACGGAGTATGCCTTTCACGGAGGCCAATCGCGAACCATCGACCAGATCGTCTGCGAGGTGCGCCGTTACGCCTGCGACCTTGTTGAGGTCACCGGCGGCGAACCGCTGCTTCAACCGAATGTCCACCCACTCATGGCGCGGCTCTGCGACGCGGGGATCACGGTCCTATTGGAAACAAGCGGGGCGTGCGATGTTTCGACGTGTGATCCCAGGGTCATCCGCATCGTCGATTTGAAGACACCCGACAGTGGCGAGGTGGATCGAAACGACCGGTCGGTCCTGGACTGCCTCACCGGGCGTGACGAAATAAAGTTCGTGATCTGCAGCCGAAGCGACTACCAGTGGGCACGTGACATGTTGCAGAAGCATCAACTGCACGCGCGCACCGCGGCGGTGCTATTCAGCCCAGTGCATGAAGTTCTGCCCGGCACTGAGATATCTGGCGCCGAGGGACTCCACCCCCGCGACCTGGCCGAATGGGTCCTGGCCGACCGGTTACCGGTCAGGCTTCAACCGCAGATACACAAGGTGATCTGGGATCCGCTGGCGCGGGGAGTATAGGAGAAAGCAGGAGAGCAGAAAAGCGGAAAAGCAGGAAATGGGAACCGGCTTCTGCTGGATATTTCCTGCTCTCTTGCTCTTGCGCTTTCCTGCTCTGTTTCGCTATTCTTCAATTATGCCAGTATGGCTGCAAGTCACCGCGTCCTTCCTGCTCGTTGGCGCCGTCATCTATTACATGTTCCGTCTGCCGCGACGTGGTGAGGCTCTGTATGGATGGGCGCCGCCTTTGGCGCTGTTGAGCGTCTGGTCGGGGCTGGTGGCCGCCGTGCTTTCGCCGCTACTCTGGGTCGTCCGCTATCCCGATCTTTGGGTCGCGGCCCTGCTGCTGCTTCTGGAACCGGCGGCCCTCGCGGCGGGAACACTTGTTCTCTGGATTTATCGTGGGCTGAACACAGCTGAGCGGACCATCCTGATCCAAAGGCTTCAGGCAAAATTCGGAATCGGCCTGGGCCTGGCGGCGGTAGCCGTGGCGTACGTGTACGTTTTTTTTCACAAGACGCCGTTTACCCCGGTAGGGTTGTAGGAGAGAGCAGAAAAGCAAGAAAACAGGAAAACGGCAGGGGATGCCTTCTGTAGATTTCCTGATCTCTGGCTCTTCCGCGTTCCTGCTCTTTGACTACAGAGCTCAGGACGCGTGACTTGCAACCCCGGCTAAGGACTTTAGCACATCCTCGGCCCATTGTTCATCGCTGAGCCAACGCTGGGCACGGCCCGCCTCCGCGGAGAGGACCGCGAATCGGCGTATGAACCTATAGGTCACGTACGAATCGAAGGTCTGTTTCTGGGTGACGTCGAATTCCTCGATGGCCTGCAGGAGGACTTCGTTACCGACCGCGAGCAATTCCGCCAGCCTGGCCGTCGACTTTTCGGGTTGGTCGATCAGGTGTCGACGCGCGACCGACAGCACCAGATGTAGATTGGCCTCTACCAGGCGGCGGCGCAGCCGTGCCGACTGCTCGAGGAATGCTTCGATCCGGTCCAGGTCGCGCACTCGCGGTTCGTACCGATCCAGCCCGTCGCGCAGCCGCGCGGCCGTGAACTTCAGGAAATTAAAACGGACCAGGACGCTGCCCTGGCGTTCGGCCGTCATCCCGCCGCACCCGTACGGCGCCCGAAGCGGCGGCGGCAGGTCGTCCAGGTTCGCCGTCGCATCGCGCGGCAGCGGTGGCGGCGACGGGTCTTCGTCCTTCGTGTAGGGCATCAGATCGTCCGCGTCGTCGCGATCGAAATCCGGTGAGCGAATGTACAAAATCGTCAATCGCCGCACCTGCGCCGCCCTCCGGTCGCGGGCCGCGCGATAGATGGTCGAGCGTGTCCGTCCGAATCGATCCGCGAGGCGCTGCACCGGCACGCCTCGCCGCAGGGCGCGCGTGATCAATTCCTTCTGGCGCGAGGTCAGCTGGCCGGTCCGATCCGGAAAGATCGGTTGATCGATCTGGGTGCGGTCGTGCTGTTCCAGCACGAGGCGAATCGTCTCGACCGCGCGGTCGGATTCGCGGGCAAGCTGTCGTGCCACCTGATTCAGCGACAGCTTGCGGTCAGTCGCGATCAGTCGCGCTCGCTCGATGAGTTTCTGACGGTCTGCCGCCTCGATCTGCGTGAACTGACCGGCACGCTGAACGCGCTGTCCGTGACGGGTCATGAAACATTCGACCGCGTCGGCAGTGAACGCGATGAACCGGCGACCGCCCTCCGCGGGCCGAACCCAACGCCACCTCAGGCCGAAGCGGCGGTATCGTTCGATGGTCTTGGTGCTCACGTTCAGGCGGTCGGCCAGTGTCTGGATGGTCTCGATGGGCTCATCGGGATCATGTCGGATGGCCACCGACCGGCTCAACTGGTCGATGAGCAGGCGCAGGTCCGGGAGCAGCGCGGTGCCCACCAGGACGGTAGGTTCCACCGATTCGGTCTGGTAGCCGGTGATCCGGTAGCTGACGAAGTCGAATGGATAGTGGACGTCCGG
>CAUZBA010000436.1:0-3114 GCA_963577635.1 Phycisphaerae bacterium | reverse complement strand
GTTGTCGGTCTCCAGCTCGGTCTTGCCAGGTTCGTAAAGCAGCCGCCAGGGCGCGCGGCGCACCTCGATCGTCGTCAACTTCAACTGTTCCGAGGCCAGGTGCATGTTGGCCATGGTGCGTTCGATCACCGGGCGCTGGCCGGCCACCAGGTCGTGCAGATCGGCGAGCATGTTGGCAATCTGTCCGGCGTTCTGATCGATCAGTTCCCGCAGCGTCTTGGTTCCCGCGTCGCTGTTCTCGGTGATGTGGTCGAGATGGTCCAGCCACTTGTTTCTTCGAGCATTCACCTTTCTCACGAGCGTCTGCGTGTCGGCAAGCATCTCGTCCAGTCGTGTCAGGGCGGACGAGGCCTTCTTGCCCACGCTGGTCACTTTCGTGCGCAGGTCGTCGGACATGCTGCTCACGTTGGTCATAATGTTTTTCAACTGCTTACTCTGTTCGTCCTCCCATCCCAAGCTGTGAAGCAGATTGCGCGTCAGCGAGCTGGCGATGTTCCCGGGCAGTGCACCCGGCGGCAGATGTTCTTTCATCTCGTCGTCGTGAACCTCGTCGCGCAGCTCCTGCGGCATGGGAGCCTCGGGGTCGTAGGGCGTGTTGTCGCCGACGCTGCGGATGTTCAGCGTCGTGGCCGAACCAAGCACCGGCACGAGCAGTTCCACCTGAGTATTCCAGTAGAGTTGGTACTCGGCAGGAACCATGAAGGTCGCGACCTTGCCGACGATGCGCCTTGGCTGTGCGCTATCGGCGACGTCGGAGATTCGTTCGACGGTACCGATCTTCACGTCTCCAAGCGACACTTCCGCTCCCTCAGTCAATCCCTGAAGACCGATCTCGAGCGGGTAATACACCTTGACGGTCTGCTGGGACTTGAGCAGCGTTCTGAATGTGGACGATCCAAGCACGATGACGACGACCAGCCCCAGCGCCACGGTCAAGAGGACGAAGATGCCTGCCTTGATATTGTCGCGTTCGCCTGTCATTTCAATCCTCGCGTCGCCTGGACCGCGGGGCGCGACGTCAGCAACTGCGGATCGACGCCGAGCAGGTCGTCCTCGTAGTCGTCGCCGCCCTTGCGGTCGGTGATGGGGCCCTCCGCCGAACCGCGCAGGAACTGACGAATCAACGCTTCGTCGCCTTCCAGAGACTCGTTGCTGTCGCGCAGCCGCTCGAAATACGCTCGGTCCTCGAACTTCAATACCCGTCCGTGGTCCAGCATGGCCATCCGATCGGCGATGGTAAAGGCCGAATCCATCTCGTGTGTGACGACAACGCTCGTCGTGCCGAGCTGTTTGGAGAGCCGGATGATCAGTTGATCGATCTCGGCGCTCGTGACCGGGTCGAGCCCGGCCGACGGTTCATCGTAGAAAAGAATCTGGGGATCCAGGGCCAGTGCCCGCGCCAGGCCGGCGCGTTTCTTCATGCCGCCGGAAATCTGTGCCGGGTATTTGTCGGCGTCCACGCGCAGGCCCACCATCTCCAACTTGATCTTGACCATGATGTCGATCGTAGTTGCATCCAGGTTCGTGTGCTCGGCCAGCGGCAGGGCCACGTTCTGCCGCAGCGTCATCGAGTTGAACAGGGCGCCGGACTGAAACAGGATTCCAAACTTCTTTCGCACATCGTTCAATTGCGCCTCGCTCATGCCCACGAGGTTGTTCCCGAACAACTCGACGCTGCCTTCGTCGGCCTTCAGCGAACCGATGATCAGCCGCAGGAGGGTGCTTTTGCCGCAGCCGGACCCGCCCATGATCACGATCGTCTGGCCGCGCCGGACATCGAGGGTGATCCCGCTGAGGACCGCCCGGCCGTCAAATCGTTTGACCAGGTTGCGCACGCGAATGACCACGTCGCCCCCGGACGCATCGTCTTCAATGCGAGGTGCGATGGGGTCGGTGTCGGTCATGGGCGACTCACGGCTGGTTAAATTATGTCCTGTCGCGTGAAGATTCAACCCAGGATATCGTGCAGGGCGCCGTCGATCGTTTCACCCCATCACGTTCACGGCGCGTCCTCGCTTGATGAATCCAACGGACTACGGCGCACCGGCGGCGTCGGCATCGCGATCCAGTGCCTGCACGCGGAGCACCACCGACGTGCCCTCGGGCGGCAGCATGGACTCGTCGGCCGTCCACATCTGCTGGTCATTCTGCGGCGTTGTCAATGTCGTCCGGCTCATCAGGTCGTCGCCGAAATTAACCAGCGAGATCACTGAGCCGTTCAAGTCCGCGACGTACACGCGCTTGCCGTTGACCTGGTGGAAGATCGAGCCGGTGAATATCCAGACATTGTCGTCCAGTTGGCGGCGTGTCTGCCGGTGGACAACCCAACGGTTGACGGGAATCGGTTCGGCCTCCGGATCGACGATGACGCTCACCGCGACGCGATCCCCAGTCGGTTCGGTGGTTTCGAACTTTCCATTGACCAGCGTTGAGCGCATCGGCGCACCGGGATCGAGGCCGATCATCAACAGTGCCTGATGGATGTGGCTTGGACGGGCCCTCACTGCCAGGAGCGACTCGTATTCGCGCGTGTTGGGCGTGCAGGCGACCAGCTCCAGCCACACACCGGCGGGCCGGTCGTCCGTGGACTGTGCTGCGGCGTCGAATCGGGTGTCGAACACCACCGTTGCGTCCAGGTCGACATGGCGGCGGCGGCGATCGACCCGCACGTGCGGCAGCAGCGGTGTTGCAGTCGCGGACCGGTCCGTTGCGGTGCACCCGGCGGGCACGAACAGCGCCGCGAAGCTGAGCAATGCGACGGCATGTCTCATGTGAATTTCACGCGTTAGACAAAAAATAAGGCCCGGCGAGGCCGAAGCCAAGCCGAGCCTTTCCGGGGGCAAGTGAAGACGACTGACGGTTCACCGTCGGGGCGAACCACATCCTTAATATATACGCAAATTGATGCCCGGCAAGGGGTGAAAAACGAAATATTCTAAAAAAAAGTTTCTGCCCCACCACGGCCCGAATTAGTCGTCCCTGGAAAACGCATAAACTTCTTGCTGTCCAAGAGCTTGGGCGATTCAGATCGTGTATAAATCACAAGGAATCACTGCTAACCGTTTCCAAAGCTTGCAAAACCGGTTCCATGAAGGCACGGATGCTATGCAACCC
>CAUZBA010000435.1:0-3115 GCA_963577635.1 Phycisphaerae bacterium | reverse complement strand
TTGATGAGTTGGATGCTCGCACGTCTGGGCAGCAGGTTTTCTCTGCTGTTCGAGCCTCACCGGCGACAGATACGGCACTCGGCGCTCGGTTGCTTCGTCGATCGGCCCGTGGACCTCACGGTGGGGCTGATCGAACCCGACGGCCGGACACGAGTCCTGCCGTTTACCAAGGAAGGGGAAGTCTTTTACAACCCCGAGCAGTTTGAGCGACTGAATTCAATTACCTATCGAGGGTACAGCGAACGATACCGTCTGCGCTTCGAGTTCAACGTACACAGTGTGATGTACCCACAGGCCGAAGCGCTGTGCTCCATGCCCGCGTTCTATATGGAGATGCGATTGAATCCCGCGCCGCAGGTGCGGCGGACGCGCCCGGTGGCACCGACCCCCACGATCGCACGCCTGGTGATTCGAATCAATCGACCCGACACCCGCATCGCTGCGACAAGCGAAGGCGGTGCCGGCCGCATCGACCTGTCCTATCGCGTGCCGCTCTCGCCGGCAGTCGGCGAATCGACGGATGATCCGCGCGCGGGATCGAGAAAAGACGATCCGGTGCGATCCGTCGAGGTGCATGAGCGCATCGTCAGCCTCAACGCCGGCTGTACCGCCGATCAGGACGGTCGCGGACTATCGTTGGAACTGCCGGTCACGGAGGTGGGCAGCGGTGTCAAATGGCGCCTTGTCTGGGGCGCGCACTGCGCCGAGCCGATCCTCGATCTTGATCGGCGCGGCGAGGAACCACGTGCGCGCGGGCGGTTGCATTACGTGCATCGATTTCCCGACCTCGACGCGGTCATGGACGAGGCGATTCGTCACCGCGACGTCCACCTGGCGCACTCGCGACGGTTCGAGACGCTCCTGGATCAGGCTTCGCTGACGACAGCGCAAAGGCACCTGATCAACCTCAGCTTCCAGACCTACCTGGCCAACACCTTCTGGTGCGACCTGGAACCGCTCGAGGCCGGCTCGACGAAATCTCGCGGAGAATGGTTCAGCGTGTGGGAGGGTAATCGCCTGAACCACAGTGTGATCGGCCTGGAATACAACGCCGCGCCACTATACCTGGCCATCTGGCCGCGGTTTCTGGCGCTTCAACTCGAACAGTGGACGAGTTTCGCCCGTCGTCACGAACCCTCCGGCGGTTCGACGCTCGCGCGGGACACCGGCCAGGGATTTCGCATCGCCGCCAACGACGCGACCGACGGCCTGGCGGTGGAGCACAACGCCGATTTCCTGCTGATGCTTCAGGCCTACTCCCACTGGATCGGCGACCTGACGATCGCACGAAGACACGGAGCTCTGATCGAAGCGCTCGCTCGACACCTCGAATGGTCCGATGAAGACGGCAGCGGATTCCCCCCCGAGGGCAACGCGAGCGACACCGACCACCCGGGACCGTCGCCTCCCTTCGCGCGCAAAACGACCTGCCTGGCGGTCAAGCGCCTCGCCGGCCTCCACGCGGCCGTGGACCTGCTGCACCATATTGGACGCCACGATCCCGCTCGCGAGGTCGAGCAGGTCGTGGAATGCGACGCGGCGAAGATTGAATCGCGCGCGTGGCTCAGCGATCGCTACGCGTTGTGTCTGGATCGTTCAGACCGCGGCGTCGTGGACGCGTGGACCGATCAGCGATCATCGTTCGAGAACGTTTCCGGCTGGGACGCTTACTCGATCTACACCGCCGACGGCCTGCTGCTTCCCGCCATGCTCGGCCAGCCGCTGCTGCTTGACCGCGATCGCCTTGCGACGGACCACCACAGCGCCACTCGTGAAACACTGGGCCGCTACGGCTGCGGGCACAACTCGCTCGAACCCGACTCGATCTGGGTCAGCCAGAACATCTGGCGCGAACAGATCGCCCGATACCTCGGCACCGGGGGACCCGGCCTGGACCAGCTCTACTGGGACATGCAGGTCATGAGCAATACCGACGACCGGAGCCTCGCCTTCACCGACACCTATATCGACAGCAGCCTGACCTTCACGCCGCGCGGCGTCACCAGTTTCGGGTTCCTGCTTGCCGGCCCGCGCCTGGTGATCGACCGCCTCGCCCCCGGAGGTCAGCGCTTCACCGTCGACCCGGACCGCCACTACCCCCAACGCTGGCCACTGCTGCCGCTCGCCGACTGGAAAGCCGTCAAGGTTCCGGTCTGCGTCGTCCAGAACAACGGCAAGGTATTCATCGAAGGCGAAGCGGATCCCGTCATTGTTCGGGGCCAGCTGTCTGAGCAGGAGCAGATGATCGGATGACTGAAAGGATTCACTGATAGAATCATGACGTGAATCGTCGTGTCGTCACGTCTTGGCCGCGGTTAATGCTCATTGTTCTCGTTGTTGCCATTTCCACAATTTTATTGGCTCGTTGCAATGGCGATCGGTCCGAGGTGGCGCGTCCGATGTACGGCGACGTGGTGCTGCGTTACGCCATGGTTGGACCGGATGGTGCAGAGACGCATTTCAAGGTGTATCCCACGAGTCTGGATGAATTGAACTACCAAAAGTTGGATTTCGAGCGTGCACCGCGGTCGGAGTTGATCTGGCGCTTCTTGGAACACGACGATGGCGCGGATATCTACCAGATCGAACGGCGGTCGCCCACCTGGAACAAGCCGGAATCCATCGAGATCAAGGAGTTCGCATTCACGAGATCACCCGTGGTCGTTTTCGAGAGCCCTTCATGCCGGATCAGCCTCCACCCGAAGGCCTTTTGATACTCAATGACACAGCGCGGAAGACGACAACTCATCTTCTTCATCCCGATTCTCTGCCTCTGGGTGATGGTGCTATGTGTTGTTCTCGAAGGCTGGGCTCGCCTCCGCTATACCCACGGAAAGAACCGCACGGCCCATTTCAACGCCGAAACACTCGGCAGGCAGACCAGCGAGGTTTTCCATCCCGACCTCTGGGTGACCAAATGGTTGGAGTATCGACCCAATACCTCCGTAATGTACTCGGCGCTTCAGACTACCTACGAAGTTCATATCAACAACATCGGCTTCAGAGGCCCGGACGTCGTTCGCGCGTACGATCCGGAAGCCTACACCATCGTCTGTCTCGGTGGATCCACGACGATCAACGGCAGAACGGACGACACGACGTATCCCGCCTATCT
>CAUZBA010000434.1:0-3117 GCA_963577635.1 Phycisphaerae bacterium | reverse complement strand
GCTGGGCAATCGCGTGCTTGAGTATAGGGCGACGCAGTCACCGGGGCCCCGGATTCGTCGGCGGGAGCGGCTGGGTGGACTCCTCAGCTACTACTACCGGGCCGCGTGATGACGATGAATATCAGCTCTGTGATGTCGGCAGAGTTTTCGGACACTACGGTCAAAGGGCGATGTGCGGACACGAAATGGGCGCGTCCCGCCGTACGCGACAACGCCCGCGCGCTGCGCGGGCGTTGGTCGTGCGAGGAGCTTCACAGCCTCCGCTTGCGGGTCAGCGTAAGGCCGCCAGGCTGCCAGCTATTCCTGCGTGACCGGCCGCGGCGACAGCGGCGGCACGAGGGCGGGCCGCTCCTTTTCCTTCGTCGCTTTCGGTTCTGGCGGTGGTGCGGGCGTCGGACCGGCCGTCGGGGTGAATTCCTCGAGCGGCAACCCCACGGCAATCCGCCGGACCTGCTCAGCGTCGAGCGTCTCGCGCACGAGCAGCGCGTCGGCCAGTTCGACCAGCTTCTGCTTATGCTCGAGGAGCACCTCCTGCGCCCGTGCGTAGTTATCCGTGATGAATTTCTTGACTTCCTGGTCGATGTGCAGCGCGGTGTCCTCGCTGTAGTCCTGGTGCTGCGCGATTTCGCGGCCGAGGAAGATCTGCTCCTCCTTCTTGCCGAAAGTGAGCGGGCCCAGCGCCTCGCTCATCCCCCACTCGCAGACCATGCGGCGGGCCAGGTCGGTCACGCGTTCGAGATCGTTACCCGCACCCGTCGTGGGGCTGCCGATCGTGATCTCCTCGGCGATGCGGCCCCCCAGCAGGATCGCAAGCTGATCCTGCAGGTACTCGCGCGAATAGTTGTGCTTCTCGTCGATCGGCAGCTGCTGGGTGAGACCCAGCGCCATACCGCGCGGAATGATCGTGACCTTGTGGATCGGATCCGCGTGCGGCAGCAGGACGGTGAGCAGCGCGTGGCCCGCCTCGTGAATCGCGGTTACACGTTTCTCATTGTCGCTGATGATCATCGAGCGCCGCTCCGCACCCATCAACACTTTGTCCTTCGCAAACTCGAAATCGAGCATGCGGACGGTCTTCTGGTTGTAGCGCGCCGCGTAGAGTGCCGCCTCGTTCACGAGGTTCGCCAGGTCCGCCCCTGAAAACCCCGCGGAGCCCCGCGCCAGCACCGCCACATCCACGTCGTCCGACATGGGGATCTTCTTCGTGTGGACGTCGAGAATGCCTTCGCGCCCCTTGACGTCCGGGCGGTTGACGACAATCCGCCGATCGAAGCGGCCCGGACGCAGCAGCGCCGGATCGAGCACGTCGGGACGGTTGGTGGCCGCCACGAGGATCACGCCTTCGTTCGACTCGAAGCCGTCCATCTCGACAAGGAGCTGGTTCAGCGTCTGCTCGCGCTCGTCATGGCCGCCGCCGAGACCGGCGCCCCGGTGACGGCCCACGGCGTCGATTTCGTCGATGAACACGATGCACGGCGCGTTCTTCTTGCCCTGCTCGAACAAATCGCGCACGCGCGATGCGCCGACGCCGACAAACATCTCGACGAAGTCCGAGCCGCTGATCGAGAAGAAGGGCACGTTGGCCTCGCCGGCAACGGCCTTGGCCAGCAGCGTCTTACCCGTTCCCGGCGCCCCCAAAAGGAGCACGCCCTTTGGAATGTGGCCGCCGAGCTTCTGGTACTTTTGCGGCTCACGGAGGAAATCGATGATTTCCTGGAGTTCGTCCTTCGCTTCGTCCACGCCGGCGACGTCCTTAAAGGTCACCTTCTTCTGAGTACTCGATGTCAGCTTCGCTTTGCTCTTGCCGAACGAGAGGGCCTTGTTGCCGCCGCTCTGCATCTGGCGCATGAAGAAAATAAAGAAGCCGATCATCAGGAGGATCGGGGCCCATGAATACAAGAGGACCGCCCAGGGGCTGGTGGTTGGCTCACGTGCCGTCACCACGACGTTGCGCTCGATCAGCCTGTTGGCGAGACCCTCATACTGAGGTGGCGCGTAGGTCCGGAAGCTCTCATTCGCCTTATTGACGCCCGTGATCTCGTTGCCGGAGATGGTGACGCTGTCGATCTGACCCCCATCGACCGATCCCATGAACTCGCTGAAGCTCAACGGCGTGTGGCTGGTCTGGAACTGCGTGGAAAAGTTCCACACGAGGACCCCGATGACGACCAGGGCCATCCAGAAGACCAGGCTCTTCAGCGTCGAGTTCAAGACCGTCCCCCGCCTGACATGCGCTCTAACATTATCACCTTAGACCTTGCACCGTGGGGGTCCGACCGATGTGAACCGTCGCATCTGGCGCCCGCGTTGCCGTGTCGGTTGATGCGAGACCTCGGCTCGGTTGTTCTCGTATTGCATGGTGCTATGCGCCACTGACGGCATGACCGTGCGGTGAGCCGCCCTTAGCTGAGGAGCTTGTCCGTGATCAAGCGTCGTAATCCGCGGCCTTGGCCTTTCAACAACTTCCGGAAGAACCGAGCGGCCGCCTAGCCAATCGCGCCGGGACTGGACGAGGATGTCAATCACGTCATTGTCCTAGTCGACGGCCCGCCAGAGATACTAACGTCGGCCCTGAATGTTCACGAACAATTCGTCCAGATACCAGGTGTCGCCCAGCCGCCCGCGCCGATGCCGGAGCCGATGGCGTAGGCGGGGCCAAAGGTCTGACACCAGTGTCGGATGGTCTCGTACGTGACCCAAATGCCCCGCTGGGCTAGGAGATCTTCGGTGTCGCGGAAGCTGAGACAAAAGCGATGATAGAGCCAGATGGCGTGACTGATGACCTCGGGCGGAAACCGGTAGCCATGGTAGCTCGGGGCAGCGTCTTGCCTTCGGCTACTGTGCCAGTCGAGCCCTCAACCTAATACCGGAAAACTCAATGAGCACCTTTGACTTAGCCATCGTGGCTTTTTATCTCCTGGTTATGGTGGCCGTGGGACTCGCAGTCCAAAGGAAAGGATCTGAGGGCATCGATTCGTACTTCCTTGGAAATCGCAACGTCCCCTGGTGGCTCCTGGGATGTTCGGGGATGGTCTCCAACTTTGACATCACCGGCACCATGATCAACACAGCATTGGTATTTGTTCTTGGAATCAGTGGATTCTTTGTTGAGATTCG
>CAUZBA010000433.1:0-3119 GCA_963577635.1 Phycisphaerae bacterium | reverse complement strand
TCCCCGAACTGCGCGTCAATCCCGCGATCGAGCTGGCCGGAGGCGAGGCCTTGGGCCGCGCCGACGGCGTTCCAATCTGCATCGTGAACCGCTACGGTCAGGGCCGGGCGGTATTGCTGAACTTCCCGACCTACTCGTTCAGCAACCTTTCGCTCCCGGAGACGCCCGAAGCTGACGCCACGTTCCTTTCGGCGCTGTTCGCGACGTCGGGCGTGGAATGGCCGCTGCGCCTGTTCAATGAGGACGGCAATCGCAGACGGAACATGGAGGCGGTGCGATGGAAGACCGGCAGCGGCGAGCAGGTCGTGGCGCTCTACGGCCCGCTGCACGACACCCGAGCCCAGTGGAAGGAACCGCAAGGGGGTAGTCTGAGTCTGAAACGGATTCTGGCGCATGATGTCACCCGCCCCGTCCGCGTCGAGCTGCACCAGTCGAAGCACATCACGCTCATCGGCGGGGATGAGCCCATAGGACACACGAGAAGCTTCACCATCCCGACACGGCCCTGGCGTCCGACGTTCTTTGCGGTCACGGACGAGGCGCCAAGCCCGCCGCTGCTCAAGCCGGCCCGCCGACAGGCCGTGCGTGGCAGCCACGTGCATTTCGAGACCGAGTTGCCCGGCGCCCTGGGCCTGCGCGCCCTGAAGGTTCGCGTGACGACGCCGGACGGCCGCGAAGCGCGCTGGTTCGATCGGAGCGTTATGGTCGGGCCGCTTGGCGCACAGATCAGCTTTCCGATCGCGCTCAACGAGCAGTCCGGCAGCTGGACCGTCACGGCGACGGATCTCTACACGGGCGATGCGGCGTCAGCGAGCTTTGTGGTTGATTAGCCTGCTGATTTCGTTGGTACGAAATGCCCCGCCTTCTGTCGTGGTCGGATCCGAATTCGGTGTGTTGCGGCTACCTTTACTGTCGCATCCTCACAATTAATTGCGCGCTGCAACTTGAGACCCCCCCTCCCTCAGAGAGGGAGGGGGATTCGATTACTCGCTCGCACGAAGAGCCCCGTCAGGAACGGCAACCGTTAAGGAACCTCGCATGTCCAAGATTCAAAATCCTCACACTGTTACTGCGCTCATCCTGTTGATGTCGGCCGTCGTCGCCCCGGCCATGGCCGCCACGGAGTATCCGCTCGAGGTCGTCGAGATGCACAGCTCCCTCGAGGTGCCCTTCGAGACGCCCCACACCGACTGGGCCGCGCCCTACGCCGGCGGGCGCATCCGCGTGATGTTCATTACGGGCAAGAACCACACGACCATGCTCGGCGTGACCCGTTACGCCGTGGAGACGCGACAGCGCTTCGACATCGAAGCCGATGTGGTCATGGTGGAAAGTGGCGTGTTCGGCGGCAGCGCCGGTGAGAAGCGTCTCAGGCGCCTGCTCGCAAAGCCGTACGACTGCTATGTCGTGAAGCCCGGCGACGCCATCGATCGCGTCGCGACCGAGTTGCGGGAGATCATCATGAGCCACGTGCGCGACGGCGCGGGCATGGTGATGCCGTCGGGCAAGGCTACCAACAAGAAGATCGTGGCTGAGGCCGAGCCTCTCGAATCGCTGCCCGAGATGATCAAGGGCAGAGCCATCGATGCCTTCAAATTGGGCAAGGGTCGCCTCACGACCGTGCCGATCGACCAGGGCTGGAACCTCGGCGAGCCCGCCGCCACGCCCGAAGACCGGATCTTCGGCGTCGACCTGAAGCGCGACCTGAGCTACGAGGCGACCGGCCGGGCGATCCTGTGGACCGCACGACGCGAGCCGAAGCTGCGCGTGTCGGCCGACGTCGGCGGCGCCTCGATCGCGCGAGGCGACCTGGCCCGCCGCCTGGTCAAGGTGTCCTGGAAGGGCTCGATCAGTGGCGGTTCCCTGAATCTCGAGGCCCGATTCCTCAGACAGACGCAGGGTTTCGCGCCTGTGCAGCAACTGGCCACTTCGCAGAGCGCCGAGGGCACCGCGGAACTGTCCATGCCGCTGCTGCCCGCCGGTGATCACTGGCTTCATGTCGTCGCACGCAGCGACCGCGGCGTCGAAGGCTGGGCGCTGACGCCGTTCACGGTTACGAGCGACGAGCAGGTGGCAAATCTGAAGCTCTTGCGCGATTGGGGCGAAGCCGGCGGCCGGATCGAGGGCAGCGTCGAAATACAGACCCCGCACCGCGAAGATCGGACGCTGGACGTTAACGCCCTCGACCGCTACGGGCGCGTCCTGGCCCGACGCAGCTTCCCGGCCCCGCCGACCGAGGTGACGTTCGACCTGCCCACCGCTTCGTGGATGCCCAACTACATCGGCGTCGAGGCCGTCCTGCTCAAGGACGGCCAGCCGGTGTGCATGACCTACGCCCCGCAGGCCTACACGATCCCGAAGAGAAAGAAGGACGAGTGGAACATGGTCTTCTGGGGCCGGATGCATTCCCACCAGTCACTGGACATCATCGAGGATACGTTGTCACGATGCGGCGGCGGGTCGCGCTATGAGACGACACGCCAGGCCTGGTGGCCGATGAGCCGCGCCGGCATGAACTACGGCGCCTACTGCGAGGCCGGCCTTCAAAGACAGAGCTGGTACGGCGGCAGCACACCCAAAGCAGGCTGGCGCCGTGACGCCATCGCGTTCGACGATAAGGGTGAATTCAAGATCGGATGCTGGAACGACCAACCGGCCTCCGACAATCGAGTGCGAAAATGGCTGGACAACGAGATGGCCTACCGGCGTCACGGTTGCCTGGTCTACAGCATGGGCGACGAGAAGGACTTCTGGGGTTCCTGCCTGCACCCGTCGTGCATGAAGAAGTACCGCACCTACCTGCAGCAGCAGTATGGCACCATCGAGGCCCTCAACGAGTCGTGGTCAACGGATTTCGCGTCCTTCGACGAGGTACAGCTTTCCGAGCCCGACAATGACCGTTACCGCAATAATCTGCGGAAGACGTTCGGTACGATCGACGCGTACAACAAGGAATGGTTGACCCGCTACAGCTCTTTCGACGAAATCACGCGGCAACACGTGACGTGAACTCCGAACGTATGGCGCTGTCCGAGGGGAATCTACCGCGCCATTACGACCGGCTCGCCTTTCAGGCCTGGAACTTCGGCCAGCACGCCGGCCGCTTCCGCCGAGTCGCA
>CAUZBA010000432.1:0-3121 GCA_963577635.1 Phycisphaerae bacterium | reverse complement strand
CAAACGATCAAGACGCTAATGCCCGGCAGACTGTATTCGATCCGTCTGACCACGGCTGACTACGATGAACTGATGACCGGCACGTCCGTGAAGCGGGACCATCAACTGAGTATTCAAATTGATGACGTCGATGTGCTGCCGGAACAATCGTTCATGGAAATCGTGACCAACGGCGGTGGACACAACACGTCCCTCTTTCGCGGCGACAAGAAGTTGTACATGAACTGGCACCGAATTGTGTTTCGCGCTATGGAACAGACGGCGACTTTGACGTTATCCGACGCCGGGGGACGCGTTGGGCAACAGATCGCAATCAACGGCGTGGAGTTGGCGCCGTATCTCGAGGATTAAATTATGGCGACGCTGCAGGTCTCGCCGATTGCCTATCAATCGCACGTCGAGATCGTCGCCCCCGGCGAAACCGTCACGGCGCACGGCAAGGTACACTTCTTACGCGGTGAAATAGAGGAACTGTACGATCGGTATCGCAAAGACTTCTGCAAACAATGACGGGCCGTTTCGTATCGCCATCGTGCGCTGCGATTCGCACGCTTACTGGTACGCGCCGTTCTTCGGCGAGTTGAAGCTCGATGTTCTCGCCACCTACAGCGAGGATGCACCCACGCGCCAAAGCGTTCATCAGTACGCCCACGAAACGGGCGACTACCAGAAGCTGAAGATTCAGCCGGTGCCGGGCCTGCGGGTGACGAAAGTGTTCGACCGCGTAGGCGACCGCGACGCGGACAACCAGGACCCCGAACTGCTGCAATACGGCAGCTATCCGGGGCGGGCCCAGGCGTTTTGCGATACGTTTGTGCAGCCGCCGGTGGTCTGTCACAGTCTTGATGAAACGGCCGCCGATGTGGATGCAGCGTTTATCAGCGATTCAAGTAGTCCCAAGGACGGCGAAGACCATCTGGCGCTGGCCCGCCCGTTCCTCGAGCGCGGCATTCCGTGCTTCGTCGACAAGCCCTTCGCCGCATCGCTGGCCGACGCCCGGGCCATGGTGCGCCTGGCGATCGACAACAACACGGCGCTGACGCACGCGTCGCTGCTGAGCCGCACGCAGACGGGCATGACGTTTCGCCGGCGCTTCGATGAAGTCGTCGAGGCGGGCCTGCTGGTCGTCAAGGGCGTGGGCTTCGCGAACGGCGCGGTCTGTCACGGCGTCGCGCTGGCGCATAGCTTGTTCGGCTACGGCGTCGAGGCGGTCGATTACATGGGCGCCCGCGCCGGCGAAGCTGAACACTGGAACCGGGTCAGCTCCAAGTATTACCTCGAGTACATGCTGTGTTATTACGGCGACGGCCGCCAAGCGATCGTGCTCAACGCCAACCAAGACGTCTATCCGCGCACCAGCGAGTTTTTCGCCTCGGCGTATGGCAAAGGCGGGGCGGTGCACAGCCGCGGTATCGGCGATCGTGAGTTTATCTCCGCCGGTGCGCCGATCGTCAATCTATTCAAGCAGATGATTGAAACCGGTGAGCCGCCGATCCCTTACGAACACATTCTTGAGTCAATCGCGGTCGTCGACGCGGCGCGGCTGGCGCAGGCCGAACGCCGCCGCGTCGAAGTCAGCGAAATCTGGGACCGCACCGCACAGAAGGAGTAGCAGGGCATGACCGAAAACCCGCCAACGCGAGTCGGCATTGTTCGCTGCGATACGCACGCCTACTGAAGAAGGGGAAAAAAAGGCGTCAGGGAAGGAAAGGGTGTCAGGGCAAGGAAAGGTTCCTGACACCTTTTCTTCGTTACCTTTTCTTCTTCTTCTCCGATCAGTCTAGCCTGCCATTGCCCAGACTCATACGCATCGCACCTCCGCAACCGTTTTCCACGTTCTCCCTTCGGACTTCTGCTGGCTGCCTTCGCCCTTCCGCCTTCGGACTTCATCCTCCGCTGCCTCCCCCCCCTCCTCGCGGTCCCTCACCGCTGCTACCATGCGCGTCTATGGCAACGACGCCCATGATGCAGCAGTATGAGGAAGCCAAGTCGGTCTGTGGCGACGCGCTGCTGCTGTTCCGCATGGGCGACTTCTATGAACTGTTCCACGAGGACGCCAAGACCGCCGCCCGCGTATTGGGTTTGACGCTGACCAGCCGTGACAAGGGGGAAAACCCGACCCCCATGGCCGGGTTCCCTCATCATCAGTTGGACGGTTACCTGGCCAAGTTGATCAACGCCGGTCATCGCGCCGCGGTCTGCGACCAGGTCGAAGATCCCAAGCAGGCCAAGGGCCTGGTGCGGCGCGAGTTGACTCGCGTCGTCACGCCGGGCACGCTCACGGACGACGCTCTGCTCGACCCGCGCGAGAGCAATTACCTGGCGGCAGTGGTCCGCCGCGCAGACGAACCGGTCGGCATGGCCTGGGTAGAGCTGTCGACCGGGCGGTTTTATGCCGCCTGCTTCCCCACGGATCGGATGCTGGACGAACTGGCCCGAGTGCATCCGTCCGAACTGTTGGTTGGCGACGACCAGCCACCGTTGCCGGTCCACGCCACAGATCGCCTGATGGTGACGACCCGACCGCCATGGGCGTTTGCCTTGAACACCGCCCGCGAGGCCCTGGCCAAACATTTCGGCACGCTGACCCTCGAGGGACTCGGCTTCGGCGACCAGGATGGTCCCGCTATCCAGGCGGCGGGTGCGATCCTGGACTACTTGCACGAGACACAAAGATCGTCGCTCGATCATATCGACCGGCTGATTCCCTATCGCGTTGGCCACCGTTTGGAGATCGACGAAGCGACGCGGCGAAGCCTGGAAATCAGCCATACCTTGCGCGACGGGCGGCGCGACGGATCGCTGCTGGCGGTGCTCGATCGCACGGTTACCGCGATGGGGTCCCGCGAACTGGCCGACTGGCTGGCCAACCCGTTGACGGACGTCGATTCGATTGACGGACGGCTGGACGCGGTCGGTGAACTGCTGGGCGATCTCGCCCTCTGTCGCGGGCTGCGCGACCAGTTGGCTGGCGTGTATGACATGCAGCGGCTGCTCGCCCGCGTCACCACGGGCCGGGCCAGTCCGCGCGACCTGAGCTTCATCGGTCACACCCTAAAATTACTGCCCGGCGTCAAAACGCAACTTGACTCGTGCGGCAGCAGTCTACTGCGTCGGCTGG
>CAUZBA010000431.1:0-3123 GCA_963577635.1 Phycisphaerae bacterium | reverse complement strand
TGATCCGAAGAATGGTTTGGGCATCCATGCCGAAATCTCCTTACGGCCACCATGGCCGTAAGGATCAATCGGATCAGTGACTATGATATCTTGAGCTTTCGTAGCGTTGTAGTACTAGGCTGACACCTTTTTAGGCCTCATTTTTGGGCCTCATCGCCGTGAGGCCGCCACCATGGCGTCGACCAGGCCGTCGATGCCGCCGCCCTGCGGCTGCACGAAGGGTTCGAAACCCGCCTGGCTAATTGCCTCGGCCGTGGCCGGGCCAATCACCGCGATCTTCGCGTGGGACAATTGCGCCAGATCGTCGCCAAGAAGCTTGACCATGTTCCGCGCGGTGGTCGAACTGGTAAAGGTGATCCAGTCCACCGTTCGTTGCCGCAGGGCCTCGAGAACGACGTCCGGAAGACGCGACGCCAGAGTCGTCTCATCGACGTCGAGCACCGTGACCTGCGCGCCGGCGTCACGCAAGTACCGTGGTACGGTAGGCCCGGCCGGACCGGCGCGCAGCAGGAGCATTCGTTTTCCGCGAAGGCCGCACTCGGCCAGTTGCCGTGCCAGAGGCTCGGCATCCAACGTCGCCAGGACCTCGTCCGCGCGGACGGCCAGGCCCTCGCGCAGCGCCGCGGCGGTGACCTGACCGACCGCCGCGACGCGTATGCCGTGCAGATGCCGGGCATCTAGGCCCGCGTCGCGAATACGGTCGCAGAGCGTGACGACGACGCTCACGCTGTGCAGCACGAGCCAGTCGAATTCGGCCAGGTCCCGAACGGCCCGATCCAATCCCGAAAAATCGTTGACCGGATGCGCCTCGGTCGTCGGCGCTTCGAGAACGAGCGCACCAAGGTCGCGAAGCTTTCGCGCCAGGCGCGACGCCTGCCGGCGCGTGCGCGCGTTGACCACCACCTGACCGAACAGCGGCCGCCGGGTGAACGCCTGCAGGGCCAGATCGTCGATGCCCGCGACCGAGCCGACGACGATGATCGCCGGCGGCCCCAATCCGGCGGCGCCGGAATCGAGGGCGGCGCGTTCGAGCGTTGTGCGTACGCAGCGCTGCGTCGGCAGCGTCCCCGCCTGCACGATGGCCACGGATGTTTGCGGCGCCAATCCTTCCTCGACCAGTCTCCGCGCGATAGATTCGAGCTTCGCGGCACCCATGTAGAAGCAGGCCGTCCCACCAGCGGTCACCAGGGCGGCCAGGGCCCGCATGTCGACCGACGAATCCGGCTTGGTCGGATCTTCGTGCCCGGTCACCAGCGTGACGCTGCTGGAATGCCGCCGATGAGTCACCGGAATCCCCGCAGCGGCCGGCGCCGCGAGCCCCGCGGTCACTCCCGGCACGATCCGGCACGCCACGCCGTGGCGCCCCAGAAAGGTCGCTTCTTCGGCGCCGCGACCGAACAGCAACGGATCGCCCCCTTTGAGGCGCACGACCCGCATGCCCTGACGAGCCCTGTCGAGCAGCAGCGCGT
The DNA here is from genome assembly GCA_963577635.1 of Phycisphaerae bacterium. Taxonomy (GTDB): domain Bacteria; phylum Planctomycetota; class Phycisphaerae; order Phycisphaerales; family Phycisphaeraceae; genus CAUZBA01. The sequence continues at coordinate 1,654 of CAUZBA010000431.1, read as the reverse complement.
TGATCTGGTCCTGGGACAACTTGTTGCCGGTGCCGCGATCGGCGACCGCGATCCGCTCCGCGCCTGGACGCACGTGCTCCAGCAGCGCCTCGTTGGCCAGTGTGTCGTACACGACCACGTCGGCCTCGCCGAGCAAACGCTGGCCGAGCACCGTTATCAGACCCGGATCACCCGGTCCTGCACCGATAAGGCACACCGAACCGACGAAATCTATGGCATCGTGTGTCAATCTGAGTAAACCATGAGGGTTATAGGGACGATGCAAAGAACGATAGCCGGCCCATCCGGGGGCCTGCAAGGAGCACGGCAATGTCCACGCAAACGTCTCTTCGTCTTGTTGATTCATCGCAGAGCGATGTTCTACCCTTCGATCGACGCAGTCGATCGCGGCGAAAGGTCAACAGCCAGGTCACCGCGATGCAATCGCAGACCACGGCGACCAACGGCATCCGCAATCGGATCTGCACGCTGAAGCTCTTGAACATGTCGGGATGCGGCCTGGGTGCCGAGGCGGCCGTGCCGATGGAGATCGATTCGGCGATCACCGTCTACCTGCCCGCCCACGGCCCCGAACGGGGCGCGAACCTCTGCGGTCAGGTCGTTCGCTGCACGCCGCGTGGATCGATCCACGATATCGGGATTCGCCTGGACGCGCGGACGGCTGCGTGAGACAAGTCAGAAGCGACGGAGCGACGAAGGGTCGTCGTTCGGCGATACAAGCCACCTCCGAGCACTTAACGATTAGCGCAATATTTTCGCAATGCGGCACCGTCTGCCGCCATGGCGCGACTAATGCGCCCTGCGATTCTCCCCCCTTCGTCGCTCCGTCGCTCTTGTCACAGCACCGCCAGCCCCCATCATTCATTCCCGGGCCCCATCTTCCCCAACGTCTGCACCAGGTGCTCGTAACTGTCTTCCAGCGCCTGCGGAATCACGCGGACATTCCCGAACAAGGTCAGGAAATTCGTATCCCCATTCCAGCGCGGCACGACATGCATGTGCGCGTGCCCGGGCACACCCGCGCCGGCGCAGCGTCCCTGATTGATCCCGAAGTTGAATCCGTGCGGGTTGACCGCGGCGTCCAGCACGCGCTGGCCGAGGTGGGCCAGTTCCATCAGGCCGGACCGCTGTACGGCGGTCATCGCACCGATTTCGCCCACGTGCTCCGGGCCGGCGACGAGCAGGTGGCCATTGGTGTAGGGGTACAGGTTCATCAGGAGGACGCCCCGCTCATCCCGAAGCAGGACGTACCGTCGGGCAGCCTCCTCGCTGCCGAGCTCACACGCCGCCGCTTCGCAAAGGAAACAGTCGGACGATTCATCCGACGACGTGTCGGCCTCGCCGAGCCGCTTCATGTATTCGATGCGCCACGGGGCCCAGAGGTTCTTCGTTTCCATGACGCAATAGCCTACCTCAGGTGAGCGTCGCGGCCGACAATAGGTCGGCGCCCGGCGGCGATCCGAACCGATTCGCCGGCTGTCGCGTGTGCTTTAGTGCCTGTGGCACGCGGACCGATGTTACGCTAATAACGGAATAAACGTTTCTTAGCCCACACTTCCCAGATGATTTCACGAGTTTAATAGAACCAACGCGTATTTCAGGCTGTAAAACAAGGTGTTTTCATCACCTCGCCTCAGCCATGGAAGGCCCACCC
>CAUZBA010000430.1:0-3124 GCA_963577635.1 Phycisphaerae bacterium | reverse complement strand
GCGCGGGTCGGCGTGGGCTGCCTCTTCAAAGGCGGTCAAGGCGCGCCGGGGCTCTGCTCGCTTCAAGAAGACGTCGCCCAGGTTCAGGTGCGCTTCGACGTACAGCGGGTCGAGGCGGATGGCCTCAGTGAAATAGGCCTCGGCGCCCTGAAAATCTCCGCCGCGCATTGCGACCAGCCCCATGCCGTTTTGCAGGCCCGCCTCGTAGGGCCAGAGGGCCTGGGCGCGCTCGTAATGTTCCATCGCCTCGTCGCTTCGGTCGGTCTCGGCGAGGGCCGCGGCCAGCCGACCGTGAAAATCCGGGTCCTCGATCTTCTCGAGGAGCACGCGCCGGTGGCGGATCGAAGACTCGAAGCGCCCGAGGTCATGCTCGAGATTGGCCAGCTTGTGGCGTGCGTGGATGTCCTGTTCTTTGCGATCAAGCAACTGCGACCAGGCCTGCGCCGCCTCCTGCATGGCCAGGGGAATGCCAGTGCGGGTCATGGCGGCCAGGGCGCACTTGCGCCGCGCGCCGGTTTCGTCGTGGTCGAGTTGCGCTTTGAAGGGAGGCCGATCCATGGCCCGATCGATCGTGACGGCGCTTTCGTATCGGCTCCAGTCGGTCCAGGCCAGCAGGCGAGCGCAGGTTTCGAGGTCGGCAGGAACCTTCGCGCCGTGGCCGCCGCCACGAATGCGCTCGGGCAGAATCGCATCGACCTTCTCGAGCACGGCCGCGGCCAGGACGTGGTTGCCCCGAAACGTCATGTGAACGTGCTCGTAGAACAGCTCGCCGCCCGGAATCCCGAGCGGCGCTGCGGCTTCGAACGCGCGCTGCGCATCGACGAGGCCCTCCCCGGCCCGGGCGGCCACCTCGCGGATGACCTTGTTGATCCGGCCGTCGGCGCGAAATCGCAGGGCGTCCAGGTCGCGGGCTTCGACGTAGTGCTGCTTCGCCGAGGCCCGGTCGCCCGCCGCTTCGAAACACCGCGCCAGGCGGTAGTGGAGTTCCGCGTGGCCGCCGTCGATCTCCAGCGCCTGGCGGTAGTGTTCGATCGCCTCGGAGAATCGTCCTGCATTCTCCAGCAGCGCGGCTTCTTCGCAGGCCGCCTGCCACCGCCCCTGTGCGCCGGGGCCGAGATCGGGCCTGTGCATCGACTCGAACGGCGGGCTGTCGCGCAAGTTCACGGCGACGGTGCAGAGTAGGACGTCGGCGCCGGCGTCGGTGCCGATGCCGCATATGTCCTGAAGGTTGTCGCGCAGGTGGTCGTACACGGTCTCGAGGCGCGGATTGTCCGCCGCGACGCGATGCCCCGTGAACATCTCCATGCCACGCCAGGCCGTGGCGGCCCTCGCGCGGGGCAGCAGGCCGCAGGCAAGATGTCCGACGAGCTGGCCGAGGCGTGTCCCGCGCGTCCAGATGGAAGCATGTATCCACGTGAGGTTGCCGGAAAACCCGGCAAAGACTGTCCCGGGCCCGTAGGGTCCGACGACCTCGTTGTTGCCCAGGTAGACGACGAAGAGGTCGGGCTGCAGTGGTGCGCAGTCGGAGGCGATCCGGCGCACGACGTGGGAGTTGATGGCGGTCATCGCCGCGTTGATCACCTCGAATCGGGCGGCAGGGTAGCGCTCGGCGAGCATCACGCGGAGGACGCGCCCAAAGCTGAAGGCGGGGTCCGGCACGCCCATGGCCGCCGAGCCGCCGAGGATGAAGATGCGAAACGTTTCGGGCGGTTTCGTGTCGGCAAGCCACGCCGGGTCCGGCCTTCGCGCCAGGCGCGGCGCGAAGTAGCGCCAGCCGGCGCGTGGGTTCGTCTGGAGCCACGAGCGGCCGGCTGCCCGGATGAAGAAACCGCTTTCGTGGCCGTAGCCGCCGAGGCGCAGGCCCGCCTCGAGCAGCAGGAGCACGAGCAGGGGGACGGCCGTCGCCGCGATGAGTCGGTAGATCCGCAGACGCTTGCGCCGGTGACGCGCGGTCGACGACACGTTCTGATGGGCGTGGTCGGCGACGTTCTGGTCACGGGTCGACCGGGTCAATAGGACAACCAGAAGGTGGGCTGAAGCTGCAGGCGGAACTTCATGTCCCGGCTCTCGAAAAAGGCGAAGCTCACGTCGCCCCCGAGACGGGCCAGGTTTCGTCCCACCGTTTCGTCCTGGTGCGGGTTGGGCTGCGTCCCGAAGTTGTTGGGATTGCCCGCATCGAAAAAGAAAGCTGGGTGGTTCGCGCCCAGAAAGGGGCCGAAGACGGCGTAGGTCCCGTCGGCCCAGAGGCCCAGAGACGGATCGTCGTCGATCTTCTGGGCCACTTCCCGGCCGTCAATGTCCACGGCGGGCCACTGCAGGGACGTATCGTTCAGATTGGCCAGGTTGGTGAGCGAGGTCATCACGGAGTTGGGGTAGGCCGGGTGCGGGCTGGGCCAGCCCCAGATGTGCCAGACCGCGCTATAGTTGGCTTGGACGGGGTGCGACGGGCAGAAGAACAGGTCCTGGGCGCCGCCGAAGTAGGTCAGGAAGTAGACATCGTCCACTGTGCCGCTTCTCATCTGGAAGAAGTGCGACGTGTTGAGGTCCCAAGAGATGTTGCTCGGCCCGCCGCGTTCCGTCTTCAGGTCCGGGTGTCGAATGAGCAGGCCCTCGTGATCCATCGCGAAGGCCGTGACGCCGACGTGGATCTGGTGAAGCTGGGTGCCGCAGATGACGATGCGGGCGCTCTCGCTGGCGCGCCCGACAGCGGGCAGGAGCAGCGCGACGAGCAGCGCGACGATCGAGATCACGACGAGAAGTTCGATCAGTGTAAAAGCAAAGACATGCGGAGCCGGACGCCGTCGGGCGCCTGCGGTTCGGGCGACATGCGACATCGAACAAGCCGCATTCATGATCATATCGTAGGTCCTGGCGCCTGGTGAGCAAAGCGCGCCGTCAGAAATAGCCACGAAAAAAGCATCCAGCGACTCGACTGAGGACAACTACGTGCAGAACATCTTATCGCCGGGCCATGGTCCAGATCATTGCTTCACGAAACCCCGGCCTACGGCCGTGGCCCCGAAAAGGCTTGGCCGTTCCGGCGTATTTTCGTGCCCGTGCCCGTGCCCGTGTCCGTGCCCGAAAACGAGACTCGATGATCGGAGCGGCGAGCGGGTGGTGATGA
>CAUZBA010000429.1:0-3130 GCA_963577635.1 Phycisphaerae bacterium | reverse complement strand
TTCAGCAACCCTCCTGATCGAATCCTGTAAATCCTGTTGATCCTGTTATCCTGTCAACTCTTAAATTGGACTGATTCCCCGCGAAAGGCGAACACATGGCAAGCAAGACTCTCGGCGTGGGCATCGTCGGCACCGGTTGGGTTTCCGGGGCGCACATCGACACCTTTGGAAAGATCGACGGTTGCCGCGTCGTGGCCATCTGCTCGAAGAAGCGGGCACGGGCGGAAGCCCGAATCGCCGAGAACGGTCTTGAAGGCGTCGAAGCCTATACCGACCTGAAAAAGTTTCTCGATCACAAGGGTCTGGACATCGTGGTCGTCTGCACCCGGCACCCGAACCATCCCGCCGAGACGATCGCCGCGGCGAAGGCGGGCAAGCACATCGTGATCGAGAAACCCGCGGCACTGAACCGTGCCGATCTGCGGCGGATGCTGGCTGCCGTCAAGCAGGCCCGGGTCAAGACGAGCGTCTGCTTCGAGCTGCGCTGGTTGGGACTATTCAAGAACATCAAGACCATCCTGGCCCAGGGTCTGATCGGAACGCCCTTCTATGGCGAAACCGCCTACTTCCACGGCATCGGGCCGTGGTATGGGCAGTGGGAATGGAATATCAAGAAGCGCATGGGTGGCGACGCGATGCTCACTGCTGGGTGCCACGCACTCGACGGCCTGATGTGGCTCATGGGCAGCCGCGTCCTCGAGGTGGCGGCGATGAGCAACACCAGCCGCAGCAACCCGCTGAAATACGAATACGACACGAACTGCGTGCTCATTCTCAAGTTCGCCAGCGGGGCGATCGGCAAGGTGGCCACGAGCATCGAGTGCCGCCAGCCCTATCTGTTTCCCGTGCTGCTTCAGGGCGACAAGGGCACCATCTGGAACGACCGGATCTCCACGCTTGACTGGCCGGGACTGCACGCGGACAAGTGGGCGACGATCCCCGCGGACCTGCCCGACTCCGGCGATGTGGGCAACCACCCATACCTGGGCCAGCTCGAATACTTCGTCGACTGCATCCGCCGCAACCGCCGCCCGCACAACGACCTAGCCGACGCGGCGCACATTCATGAAGTGATCTTCGCCGCGAACGACGCGATCAAGGGACGCAAGACGGTGAAGGTGAGGGGGAAATAGGAAGAAGGCACGAAGGGGCGAGGGGAGCGCAGGGGACGAAGGGTTGTGTTTTGGGCACCGACCGCTTGGGTTGCGATTCATGCCAGCCGGTGACAGCGTTGCAACCGATTGTGCCTACTTCGCGTTCACCGTCTGCGGGAGCAGCTCGTCAATCTGCTTTGCCCATTCGGCGAAGCGCCGGCGCAGTGGTTTGGACAGCGGCCGGTGCGGCAGGCGCGCCGGGCCGCACGAAAAGCCGACGGCGTCCATGGCGGCCTTGATGTAGTTGCCCTCACCCCAGTAACCGGCGTCGAGGCCTTCGAAGAGAAACTTGTAGTAGGGGTCCTCCACGGCGCGCAGCCACGGCAGGGCCTTGTCGTATTCCCCGGCCTGCAGCCACTCGACGATCTTGACGTTGTGACGCGGCGCGGCGCTGACCGGTTGCGAGACGTAGCCGCGGGCCCCGGCCATGAACGCACTGGGTGTCAGCATCACCCCCAGGTTCGCCACGATCGATAGACGCTGCGAGAATTCCTCGACCACGTGAAACCACTTATGAACGATGGCATGGGACCATTTGAGGCCGACGACGTTCGGTAACTCGTCACAGATCCGGCGGATCAACGGCGCTTCGAACTGGAGCCCGGAGGCCCAGGGCGTCGGATAGAGGCCGATCCCGAGTTCAACCGCCTGGGCCACCTCGCTGATGTACGCGAACGCGTCGTCCGGCGTGGCGTCGAAGTAGTAGGGCAGTTCCAACTGCAACCCGTCGGCGCCGATCTTGTCGGCGTGGCGGGCCAGTTCGACGGCGCTGCGCGTGCGTGTGTGACCGACGCCGATGAATATCGGGATCTGGCCGTCCGCCGCCTCGACGGCCGCTTCGGCCACCTCCCGGCGCTCATCGTCATCGAGGTGCATCGCCTCGCCGCCGGCCCCGAGCACCGTGCACACGCAGTTACCGTTCCTCAGGCCCGCCTCGCGGTAGTAATGGATCAGCTCGGTCAGGCGCGGCAGATCGAGCGATTCGTCGTCGTGCATCGGCGTCGGTGCCGCGATGAAGACGCCCTGGTACTTCTGTTTGCTTTCCTCGTGACGCATGTCAGATTCCTTATTCTCTCCAAGGATTCACATCTCGATATCGGTTGAGCCAATCCCATTCGCGGAGGAAGTCTATCGTCAGTGGGTGGGGTTGTCTACCGTTTTCGCGACGATCGCGACGATCCGTTCGACGTTGATCCGCATGGCGTCCACGGCCGAGCCTCCGGGGGGTCGAAAATGCGTGGCCACCGCCAGGTACAACTCGCGGTCGTGCTCGATGAGTCTGCGGGCCATCCTCGGGTAATCGACCTCACCCTCGCCCAGGGCGCACCACTGCGTGTCTCCCCGCGGACCGTCGGTCACGCGAGCGTCTTTGAGGTGAAGGCTGTGCAGGCAGGGTTCGATGCGCGAGAACCCGGAATCGGCGACATCCACTTCGTTCGACATCACCGAATCGGCCGGGGACCACATTGCTCGGATTCGCCTCGAACCCACGCGATCGGCGAGCAGTCGGAAGTTGTTCGTCGTCGTCAGAAAATGGAATGGTCGTGTCCCCAGGACGAGATCGACATCGTGTTTCTCGGCCTGTTCCGCGAGCAACGAGAAAATGTCAACAAGCCCGTCCAGATCGCACTCGGAGATGATGCCGCCGTGCGTCGCCCAGCGCATGGCCCAGGTGGGCGACTTCCTCCAGGTCCGGTGCCTCGGGTACCACTCACCGGGCCACGACAGACCGTACGCGAGCACCGCCCCCACCCCCAGTCTTGATGCGATCTGCATCGAGCGCACCAGCGCGTCGAAGTCGTGACGAAATTTCGGGTGATCCATTTCCTTGCCCGCATCCAGATCGCAAAGGCGAATATTGTGAAAGGGGTGATCGGCGCAGATCTGAAACAGCTTCAGGCCGTGGCGGCGCACCTGTTCGGCCATGTCGTCGATCTGGGTATCGCTCAACTCCGCGATCGGAGGCTGGTCGGGGA